>NZ_RZQI01000283.1:0-6584 GCF_003998335.1 Mesorhizobium sp. M7A.F.Ca.CA.002.05.1.1
GGTCGAGCCCCATGCCCGCCTCGCCGGCCTCCACCGTGATCTGTTCAACGCCTGCCATGTTTTTTGTCGCTTATCCGTTTCCCGAGCGAAGCTCGGCCTGTTCTTGGCGCGGCAATAGCACTAAGGCAGGCTTCTTGCGAGCCAAAGTCCCAGAAACAGGGCGATAATGGCGCCAATGACGCTGGCAAGGGCATAAGCCAGCGCAGGCAGCGTGGCTCCCCGCTCCCACAGCGTCGCGAAATCGAGCGAAAAGGCGGAGAAGGTGGTGAAGCCGCCGAGAATGCCGGTAGCAACGAACAGCCTGACCTCGTTCGATCCGCCACGGCGCATCATGGAGGCGATGAACAGCCCCATGGCGAAGGAGCCAATGATGTTGATGGCCATCGTGCCCCAGGGATAGCTGGGGCCGACAAAACGCAGCGCGCCGATGTTGGTAAGGTGACGAATTCCGGCACCGATGCCGCCACCGACGACGACGAGAAACAGATTGAACATGACCGTTTACTGCCCCCGCACGGCTGCCCCGTCAATCCCTCGTTGCGGGCGCAACCGCACGCAGATCGAGCTCACCACTCAGGCGTTGCCCATCCCGGATATTTTTTCCTGAACTCGTTATAGAGGTCATCGACCTCCGTTTTGCCGATAGGGCGCACCTGTTCGTAGAGGTAGCCCTTGACGTCGCCGGACAGCTGGTAAGCCGCTATGCGCCTGTATGCTGCGCCAATGCCTTTGCCCTCGACGATGTATTGGTCCGGTATCGAGACACAGAGCTGCGCGCCCTGCTGCAGATGGATAACGGGCGGGTCGGTCACGACAACGTATTTGGACTTCAACGCCGCCGGTCTGAATCGATCGCGACTATCGACCTGACAAGCCCACTCGATGCGAGGGTAAAGGTCCTTGTCCATTTCATACAGCAATGAATCGCTCATGATCCCGCTGGATGCAAACACCGACAACCGGTCCCCAGGTCCCATCTTTCCAAGAAGGTCATCGATAAGGCGCCTGTATTCTGGAAGATTGTCGAGGTGCAGCGGGAGCGTGGCTTCCCTGGCAAAGACGTAGCTGATCGGCGACAGAACCTGGCGGCCAGTCGGGAAAAAAGTACCGAAAAACGCCAGCCCGGCGGCAACGGCTATCGCGGCGTTCGACCATCGCGATCTCAGTGCCGGCATCGAAACGATCGCAACGATTGCCTGGGCGTAGGTAGGAAAGAGCCAAAGAAATACCGGCACCGAATGATGGCGATCCGGGTCCTGCATGCGGGTGAAGAGGACGAAGGTGAGTGCCGAAGCAACGGCACAGAACAGGGAAAATCTGTTTTGGCGTATAATGGAGATGTAAAGGCCAAATACGATCAACAGCCAGTTCACATAGCTGAGCCGGGATCCCACCTGGACAATCTGCGAAACGAAGTCCGTCTTGTATCCGCTGTAAAGATCGCCATAGCTGGTTCCCAGTATCTTGAAGATCAAGGGTTGCTGGAAGGTCAGCGCGGCTCCGACAACCACGAGGATCGCACACAGGCCTCCGACGGCGGCATTGCGGAGTGCCGGAAAGTCCCGATCTTTGGCAACCTGCAGAAAACAGAAGAAGGCTGCGGAAATTCCGAGCCCGATGACAGGATAGGCGTGCCAGCGGCGCAGCACGAACGCCAACCACAGGCATACGCCGACACGTATTCCGCTGATCACCGGTTCATGGGTCAGGAACCTCGATTTCCAGAGAAAATAGGTTGCCGCGCAAAGCGCGAGACAGCCGGCAATGTCAGGCAACCCACGGAGCGTCGCCGCCCAGAACGGCGTGTAGAGAAAGGCCGCAATCCATACGGTGAGCCAGCTTCGGCATGAAGACGTCCCGGTCGCCGCCTCCAGATAGCTAATTCTGCCGATGAGAAGAGCGGTCGGGACCAGATAAACAGCAACTATTCCGGCGATATAGGAAAACCTCGAATCGCCAAAAATGATGTGAAACGGCATCAGCGGCACCAGGATCGCCGCACTGTAGTCATCCGTGGCGATCGAGGTCCTCAAATGGCTGAGCCACTCGAGAGGGCTCTGAATCAAGAGCGTGCCTTGCCGGCTGAACGTGTCGAAATAGGCAGCGAAGTCCCAGTAATAGACAGGCTGCTCAAGCCCTACATAGGTGAGAGCAAGAGCAACTCCCAGCAGAGCGGTGCACACATATGTCGTTGCCCAAAATCCGAGAGATCTGTTCTTCGTCACTTGAAGCCGCCAGAAGGAGAAGAGGCAGAACTGTCAAAGTCAGCCCGGGGCCGCCGTTCATGCAGCCAGGAGCCGTTCCGGCGCATGAGCGGCCACAAGGATGGCCAAGTCTCACACGCAGAGCACCCAAATGCCGCCGGCAGCGCCGGTTTTCTAAAGCTCAGGTCGTGCCGGCATTCTTCGGCTTGGTCGAACCGATCATCTTCCAGTTCTTGTAGAACATGGAATTGATGCGCTCGACGCTGACCGAGACGATTGAGAGCATGCCCGCGATCAGTCTGGGAACCGGAGACGGCCGGATGATGTCCATGAAGACGCAGTAGCGGCGTCCGTCATACTCGTTGACCGAGCGATGCAGCAGCGTGTCGTCGAAGATGAACAGCGGATTGTCGTACCAATAATTCTTGACGTTGCCGCACTCGACGAAAATCTCCGACTTAACCGGGATCAGATTGTAGAGGATGCGCAGGCTGAGCCGCAGCGGGCCGAAATGCCAAGACGTCGATTCGCGCTTGCTGAAGACGGAAACGGCTATGGTCTTGATGTACTTGAAGTCCTTGTTGAACTCGGCGACGTTGTCGATCCTGTGCTTACCGTACCACTGGTAGACATACATGCCGCGCCGGCCGGCGCCGAAATTGGCGTCGATATCGGCAATGATCTCATCTTTGCGCGCCTTGAAGATGTCCAGGACCTCGTTGACCTCGCGCTGATAGTCGGCGGGAAACTGCTCCAGCTTCCAGACACCTGGATTTCTGTAGCACAAGAGGTCGACCAGCAGATTGAACGGCGAAAGCAGCCAGGTGAACAGGCCGTTGCCGAGAAAATAGCCTGAGAACAGCGACAGATCCTTGCGGTCGTTGCGCAGCACGTCGATCAGGCCGCAGATGATGAAGATCGTCGTCAGGATGGGAATGAAATAGAAGCCAAGGGCGAGAAGCGGGATGGCAATGGCGAATTTGCGAAGGGACTTGCGAAGGGTTTTTGTCATTTTTCCACGCGCGGAGCGCGATCCTGTTGCGAATGAAGTGCCCAAATCACGGCAACGACCACCGCCCGGTCGTGCGCCTTGATAAGGTTTTTTGGGTTACCACACAACGGCCCTGCTATCGTGGCCGGCTGGCTGCCTGGTGGATCTGGCCAACGGCCTCACGCAAGCCTGCTACTCCCGCTCCTTGCGCAGCTTCGCCCAATAGTCGAGCCGCTTCCTGATGTCGCGCTCGAAGCCGCGCTCGGGCGGATCATAGAAGGTCTGGCGGCCCATCTTCTCGGGAAAATAATCCTGCCCCGAAAAGGCATCCGGCTCGTCATGGTCGTAACGATAGCCGGCGCCGTAATCCTCCTCTTTCATCAGCTTTGTCGGCGCGTTGAGGATGTGCTTGGGCGGCAGCAGCGAGCCGTGTTCCTTCGCGGCCCGCGTGGCAGCCTTGAAAGCATTGTAGACGGCGTTGGATTTGGGCGCGGTGGCGAGATAGACGGTGGCCTCGGCAAAAGCCAGCTCGCCCTCGGGCGAGCCGAGATAGTCGTAGGCATCCTTGGCGGCATTGGCGACGACAAGCGCCTGCGGGTCGGCAAGGCCGATGTCTTCCATGGCCATGCGCACCAGCCGGCGGCCTAGATAGAGCGGATCCTCGCCGGCATCGAACATGCGTGCGAGATAGTAGAGAGCCGCGTCAGGGTCTGAACCGCGTACCGATTTGTGCAGCGCCGAGATCAGATTGTAATGGCCGTCCTGGCCCTTGTCGTAGATCGGCGCGCGGCGCTGGACGATGCGCTGCAGTCCCTCGGGATCGAAGACCTCGCCGGGTTTGGCTGCCCGCCAGACTTCTTCCGCGAGCGTCAGCGAGGCCCGGCCGTCGCCATCGCTCATGCGGATGAGCATGGTCCGCGCCTCGTCGTCGAGCGGCAGCGCCCTGCCCTCGGTCTCCTCCGCCCGCACCATCAGCTTGGAGATGCTCTCCTCGCCAAGCGAATGGAAGACCAGAACGCGCGCGCGTGACAACAAAGCGGCATTCAGTTCGAAGGACGGGTTTTCGGTCGTGGCGCCAACCAGCACGACTGTCCCGTCCTCCATGACCGGGAGAAAGCTGTCCTGCTGGGCACGGTTGAAGCGATGGATCTCGTCGACGAACAGCAAGGTCTGGCGGCCATTGGTGCGGCGCAATTTGGCCGCTTCGAACACCTTTTTCAGGTCGGCGACGCCGGAAAAGACAGCCGATATCTGCTCGAAGGCCAGGCTGGTTTCGCCGGCAAGCAGGCGCGCCACGGTGGTCTTGCCGGTGCCGGGCGGCCCCCAGAAGATCATCGAGCCGAGCGAGCCGGAACCGATCAACCGGGTCAGCGCGCCGTCAGGGCCGGTCAGATGCTCCTGGCCGACGACCTCGCCAAGGTTTCTCGGCCGCAGCCTGTCGGCCAGCGGCCGCCCAGGCGGGGTCTTTTCCGGTTCATCGACGCTGAACAGATCGGCCATGCACTTCTTTTTCGTTGGAGCATGAGCCCGAATGCACGGAACCCAGCCCTAATAACGCAACACCTGACGCATTATCTGCCCGCCACGCTCGACGGTAAAGCGCCACCAGCGCGTATCCGTCCTGGCCGCCAACTCCAGGGTCGCCGCGGTATCGATGGTGGTGCCGTTCACCTCGCGCACGATGTCGCCCGGCTGGAAGCCGAAATCGGCGGCCGGAGAATCACGGTTGATGTCGACCACGGTGACGCCCTTGATGTCCGTGCGCAGGCCAAGCCGCTGCGCGAGCCGGGGCGACAGCTCCGCGACCTTGGCGCCCGAAAACGGGCTGCGGCCATGCAGCGTCACCTCGGCAGCTTTCATGCCTTCCGGAGCACGCTCCAGCGCAATATCCATCGCCGCCTGCTGGCCCTTGGTCAAAACCGCGAAATTGGCGGTGGTGCCGATCGACAGCGTCGCCATCCGGTAGTCCAGCGCTTCGATGCTCTCGACCGGCTTGCCATTGAGTTGCAGCACCACGTCGCCGGGCTTGAGTCCTGCCTTGCCGGCCGGACCGGTCGCCTCGACCGACGAGACCAGCGCACCGGTCGGCTTCTCCATGCCGAGCGATTCGGCGATCTGCGGCGTCACCGATTCGAACTCGGCGCCGATATAGGGCCGTTCGAAGAAGTCGAGCCCGGCCTTGGCCGCGTCGGCAAAAGCGCGGACCATATTCGAGGGAATGGCGAAGCCGATGCCGATCGAACCGCCGCTGCGGCTGTAGATGGCGGTGTTGATGCCGACCAGCTGGCCGCCCATGTTGATCAGCGCGCCGCCGGAATTGCCAGGATTGATGGCGGCGTCGGTCTGGATGAAGAAGCTGGAATCGGAGACGCCGATATGGCTGCGGGCCAGTGCCGAGACGATGCCGCTGGTGGTGGTCTGGCCGACGCCGAAGGGGTTGCCGATGGCCAGCAACAGGTCGCCGACCTCAAGCGCGTCGGAATCGCCGATGGCGATAACCGGAAACGGCTTGTCCGAGGTGATCTTGAGCACGGCGAGGTCGAGTGTCTCGTCCTTGAGCAGCACCTTGCTGTCGAACTCACGCCCATCAGCGGTCGCCACCTTGACCCGGTCGGCATCCTTGATGACGTGGTAATTGGTGACCACGACGCCGGTCGGATCGACCAGCACGCCGGAGCCGAGCGAAGACTGTGCACGCGGCTGCGAGCGACCGAAGAATTCCTCGAAGAACGGATCGCCGTCGAAAGGCGACGTGACCTTGGCCGTCTGCGAGGCATAGACGTTGACCACGGCCGGGGCTGTCTGCTTGACCAGCGGCGCAAACGACAATTGCACCTCCTCGCGGCCGAAGGGTACGCGCTTGTCGGGACCAGCCGTGGCGTTTTCGCCTTCCACGCCATGCAGCAGGTCGGTCAGCACATCGGACAGGCCGGGATCGGTCTTCGTCTCCTCGGCCAATGCCTGCCTGACCACCGGTGCGGCCGCAAACGCCATGATGGCGAAAAGCAGAACAAGGGGCAGTCTTCTGGCGCGCATTCGCGAATCCTCCAAGGCAAGTTCGGGGGCATTGTCCCGACGATTGTGCAAAATGAAAGGCTAAGCCGCTGAAATCCGACTATTTGGGCAGCAAAACAGCTACAGCTGACCTTGAAACCGAAAACCTCGTGGCCCTGATGAAAAAACAACTCCTGTCTTTCCGTGACTTTTTGAAGACCGGCAGCTTGGGGCCGATCTCCCCCGACATGACAATGGCCGAGATTATCGAAGTGCTCGGCATGCCTGAGCATGTCGATCCAGATTACTGGACGTTCGGAAAGCTCGAAATTTCCTTTGATATCACGCCGCCTCGCCAGATGAACTGGTTTCAAATTGAGCAGGCCAGTTACCTC
>NZ_RZQI01000284.1:0-6581 GCF_003998335.1 Mesorhizobium sp. M7A.F.Ca.CA.002.05.1.1
GGGCATCTACATGCTCAACGCCAAGAACAATTTCCGTCCTGACCTGGTTCTTGCCGCCGTCGGAGTGAGCGCTGCCCTGACCCTTGTCCTGTTCGGGTTGACTGTACTGCTGCAGCGCCTTGCGATGCCCTGGGAGCGGGCCGGCAAGGAAACCGTCGGGAAGGGGCCCTGGCGATGAGCCGGCTCGAACTGCGGTATGTGCGCAAGGCGTTCGGTGGGCTCGACGTGCTGGCCGATATTTCGCTTAGCGTCGGCGCTGGTGAATTCGTCTCGATCCTTGGACCCTCGGGCGCCGGCAAATCGACACTCTTCCAGCTTCTGACCGGCGCCGAGCATGGCGAGGGCGAGATGTTGTTTGACGGCGCGCCGCTCGACGACCACGGCAGGCATTTCGCTTTCATGCCGCAGCGTGACGCGCTGATGCCGTGGCGGCGCATCCTCGACAACGCAACGCTCGGGCTCGAAGTGCAAGGCATGAGGAGACAGGCGGCGCGGGCGCGCGTTGCGCCGTTGTTTGCCGAATTCGGGCTTGCCGGCTTCGAGCGGCATTTTCCAGCGCAACTGTCCGGCGGTATGCGCCAGCGCGCGGCCTTGCTGCGCACGGTGGTGCAGCAACGCGACATGCTTTTGCTCGACGAGCCGTTCGGCGCGCTCGACGCGCTGACCCGCACGGCCATGCAGCGCTGGCTGGAACAGATGTGGCGGCATCATCGCTGGACGGCGCTCCTGATCACCCATGACGTGCGCGAAGCCGTGTTCCTGTCCGACCGCATCTATCTGCTGTCGGCGCGCCCGGCCCGCATCGTGCGTGAAATCAAGGTGCCGCTGCCGCGCCCGCGCAGCCTTGGCGGCGATGCCGCGCGCCAGGCAAGTACGCTCGAGGCCGAGATTCTCGACATCATCCTCAACGCCACCCCATCCAAAGGACACGATCATGACTGACTTGACGCGCCGGCAGGCCTTGTTGCTGACCCTTGCCACAGGCCTTCCGCTCGTTGCCGGATCGGGGCGAGCCCAAGCACAATCGGCACAAAAGGTCACCGTTGCCCTCGACTGGACTGTCAACACCAACCACATCGGACTGTTCGTCGCCCGCGACAAGGGCTTCTATCGCGAGGCCGGGCTCGAGGTCGACATCCTGCCTTACAGCGATACCGGTGCGGGCACGCTGGTTGCAAATCGCGTCGCCGATTTCGGCATCAACGGCACCATCAGCCTGTTCACCCAGAGAACCGCCGGAGCGGACCTGAAGGGCGTCTATGCGGTGGTGCAATCGGAAACCGGCCGCGTGGTCTTCAATGCGGCCCGCAGCGAGATCGTAAGCCCGAGAAACCTCGACGGCCTGACCTATGGCGGCTTCGGCAGCGCCTGGGAAAACGCCCTGATATCGACCATCATCCGCCATGATGGCGGCAAGGGCAATTTCGAGACGGTGACGCTCGGCACCTCAGCCTATGAGGCGCTGGCCAATGGTTCGGTCGATTTCACGCTCGAAGTCTCGACCTGGGAGGGTGTCGACGCCGAGCTCAAGGGCGTCAAACAACGCAGCTTCGTCTATGCCGATTACGGCGTGCCTGACGAGCACACGACACTGATCTCTTCGAGCGAAGCCTATCTCCAGGCAAACCCCAAGCCTGCGGCCGCCTTTGTCCAGGCGACGCGGCGCGGCTACCAGTTCGCGGTCGATCACCCCGAAGATGCGGCAGCCCTGCTGATCGCGGCCAACAAGGATGCGTTGACCAATCCGGCGCTGATCCACGCCTCACTGAAGGCGCTGATCGACGGCCATTATCTGCGCAGCCAAAGCGGTGCCATCGGGACGATGGATCCGGCCAAGATGGGAGCGATCGGCGGCTATCTCTTCGCGTCCGGCATTTTGCGTGATGCCGACGGCAAGCTGGTTGCTCAACGCCCGGATTTCGGGAGCTATTTCCGCAACGACTATCTGAGCTAGTCTGGCAAAACCAAATGAGATGGGTCGCCAGTCTTTCTGGGCGACCGCGTGGAGCAGGTCGTCTGGGAGTGGCGCCCTGGCTCCCCGACAGCCAGTTTAATGCCGATCTGATCTTGTTGATTAACTGCCCGGCAATGGTTGCGTGCAAAGGTCGCCCTGAGGGATCATTGGGGTGTTTGCATTGCTCATATCAAAAAGCGAGGCGCTTTCGCACATCAGTGACGGCAGGATTTTGTCCGCAGCCCGAACGCGCGAAATCCTGGTGGATTTGCGCGAAGGTTTCTTTCGGATCTGCGCGCTGGCCTTCGCGGGCATGTTCGTCTACCGCGGCGTATCTCACCTGATGCTCGACCCGACCCGCATCAATGTGGCGCTGATGGCAATTTCCGAGATCCTGACCTTTACCTGGCTGCTTCTGTCGCGGCGACCACAGGTACGCGACTGGAACCCGCTGACGGTGGTTGTTTCGGTGGTCGCCAGCTTCGGTGTCGGCTTCATCGACCTGGAACCGGGCGTGGCCATCATCCCGATCTATGCCGCCGCGCCGCTGCAAGTCCTGGCGTTGGGGTTCGTGATCTGGGGGAAGATATCGCTAGGGCGTTCTTTCGCCATTCTGCCGGGCAATCGCGGCGTGATGACCGACGGTGCCTACCGCCTGGTGCGGCACCCGATCTATGCCGGATACCTTGCCGGTCATGTCCTGTTCCTGCTGTCGGCCTTTTCCTTCTACAATCTTGCTGTCTACGCCGCGATCACCTTCTTCCAGGTTCATCGCATCCTGCGCGAAGAGGCGCTGTTAGCCGCGACGCCGGAATACCGGGACTATATGAAGCGCGTCCACTACAGGCTGTTCTATGGGATCGTCTGACAAGCCGGCCAGCGCAGAATCGTTCGGCCTGCAATCACGCTTGCACTCTCTCGCTCCCGCATCCGCCGACAGACTCTGGCCACTTGCAATCATCGTGGCGGTCTTGCTGATCTTGCGAGAGGCTCATGCCCTGTCCGGTGCGGTGTACGGCCTCGCAGTAAAGACGAGCAGAGTAACGTCCGATCATCAATGGCCTTACGCACTGTTAGTGTAAAGAGAAATTATTCCAACTTTATTATAATTTTATTTCAGAAATTTTGTTGATGTATACCACGCTTCAGGTTGAGTATTCTCTCTCTGAAACTGAAATTCACCACCTCGCGTAGTTGATCTTGCAATCGGCCTCTCGCCAATTGCTTTAGCGCAACGACAACAGGAGAGTGTTATGGCTCACACCATCAAGACAGTCGCCAACATGTTGGCGGGTAGTGCGGTAATCTTAGCCCTTTCCCTGCCCGCCAATGCTGCGGGAATCGGCCTTGGCGTTGGTGCCTCGGTGGGTGGTAGCGGCGGCGTCAATGGCGTCGGGGCTTCCGTTGGCGGCAGTGGCGGCATCAGCGCCGGAGTGGGCGCCTCGGTGGGCGGCAGCGGTGGTGTAAAGGCCGGGGCCGGTGCCAATGTCGGCGGCTCGAGCGGTGTCAATGCCGGTCTCGGCGCTTCGGTCGGCGGCAGCAATGGCATCAATGCCGGCGCGGGCGCCAATGTTGGAGGATCTGGCGGCATTGCTGCCGGACTCGGCGCCAATGTGGGCGGAACGAGCGGCGTCGGCGTCGGTGTCGGTGTCGGCGTGGGTATTGGGGGCGGCATCAATCCGTCCAATCCGTCGAACCCGAGCAATCCGTCCAATCCGTCAAACCCCAGCAGGCCGAGCCTGCCGGGTGTCGTGGCCCAGATGTCGGATAGCAACGTGGCGCGAATGAAGAAGCGCTGCGTCGACGTGCTCGGCAGCGAAGGCGCTTACGACCGCGACCTCCGGCAACTCTGCCTCCTGATCGCGCGCCGCTGATGCTGGAGGTGCCGGGACTGGAGGTGCCGAACCGGCCCTGAGGCCCGGCCGCATGTTCCTGGCCTCCGGCTGGTCGGAAGGCCCGCCACACTGGCGGGCTTTCCGCGTTCATTGGCGTGCCGGTATCAAAGTTCTGGCTTCCATCACGTTGGATGGCCGTTTCCGTTGCCACGATCGCACGGAACGGTAGAGCCTTGGGAACGTTCTCGTCCTCGAACATCGCGGCCGCGATGTTCGACCCAATGCGTCAGCGCTAACGGGAGCTGAAAGCCATGAGCCTTGGAACCATACTGATCATCATTCTTATCCTTGCCCTGCTTGGCGGCTTCAGCGGCCTCGGCGGAGGTCCTTTTTATGGCGCCGGCTACTATGGCGGCGGCGGCCTCGGGCTCGTGCTGCTCATCGTCATCGTGCTTGTCGTGCTCGGGCGCATCTAGCCAGGCCCGCCCGGTTGTCGCCGACAGATCGCAATCTCGTGAGCGCCCCCAATGTCGGCGCGCACCGGATTGTGATGCAGGCAAGCCGGCTTGTGATCTTGCACTCTGCAAAACTTTCGTATGGTCATTGCGGTCCACACCCCCCCGTGGAAACAAGAGGAGAGGGTCCCACCCCTTATCCTCCTCCAAGGCCCGCTCCGGTTCACCGTGGCGGGCTTTTGCTTGATGGGCGAGGGAACCGGCTTGCATCAAGCTTCAAGGAAAGGCGGGTGTTTTCTGAGAAGTCTCCGTTCTGGCTGCGGCATTGAGCGCAGGCCGGATCCTGACGCCAGATTACTCCATGTCAGGTACGTCGCCGCTGACGAAGAGCGTGTTCGGCGGGCCGTATTCGCCTAGCGTCGGATCGGCCTCACGGCTCCAGGCGATGACGCCGGCATGCTTTGCCGCCAGAGCCTTGGCGGTGCGTATAGCGCGGTCTTCGCTTTGCTGGTCGGCGGGTCCAAAGGCTGGGAACAGCTCGCCATCCTCACCGCGATCGAAGGCGACCACGACGATCAGCCTGGGATTTTTCTGGCCACTGGAATCGGACATCTTGCACCTTTAGCGCGGAACCTATCACATTGCTCGGGGTTGAAGGCCGCGAATCGATGAATGCCGACTTTGGGGAGTGGCATCGTGCAAGATCAGCGTTTCGATGAGCCGGTCAGGATTGCGCTCGGCCGATCGCGAAACTCGATCTTCAACGTGGAGCGGGTCGCTCAGGCTGCAGACGTCCTGCTGAACCGCTGGCCGGTTGCGACCGGGCAAAAGCATATGGTTGCCCGCAAGGTCTGTCTGGCCGTGCTCGAGGGAAAGAAAGAAGTCTCGGCGGCAAGGGCGGCGTTCATTAACGCCGCGATCGAGGCGGACATCCTCGTCGAACCGCGTGAGGTGTCGATCCCGTAGCCTGCTCCGGTGAAATTGAATCAGGGTCTGGCTCCATCCCCTTGATGTATGCCTCTTTTTTGGCGATCGCCGACCGGCTTTTCGGGGGCCATATTGACCTGCCTCTCGGCGCGCCTTGCACGGTATTCCGCATATTCGCTGCCTTTTGGGCAGTCTTCAGTACCCGTTGACATAGCATCCCGGTCTCTATATTGAACAGGATTATACAGGTTCACTGAACAGGTACTATATGAAGCGGCGCGCGGTTCAACTGTCTCCCGGTACGGGCAAACCCGAGCAGATCGCCACCGTTCTCGAACATGAAATCCGCTCCGGTGTTCTCGGCTTCGGCGACCGCCTGCAAAGCGAGAATGAACTTGTCCAGCGCTTCTCCGTCAGTCGCAATACGGTCCGCAAGGGCCTTGAGGAATTGTCCAGCCGGGGGCTGATCACGACCAGGGTTGGTATCGGCTCGTTCGTCACCTTCGACGGCAAGCCGGTCGATGACTCCATCGGCTGGTCGCGCGCGCTGGCCGATGCCGGCGCCAATGCCGAGACGCGGACGCTGCGGCTGGAGGTCATCGAAGACCCCGATCTGGCTGCGCTGCTTGCTATCGAAAGCCCGTTCTTCATTGCCGTTGACCGGGTGCGCACCAACGCCAGCGACGGCCATGCGATCTCCATCGAGCGCAGCCGGCTGCCATTGTCCTCCGAGCTTGAGGACGTACCGTTGCGCGGACTGCGCGAGGGCTCGCTGCACCAGACGCTGCGCGCCGCCGGCCTCATTCCCGACCATGGCGAGGAATGGGTCGAGATCGAGATGCTCAATGCCGAGGATGCGGCCATCCTCGGTTGCCCACAAGGCACGCCCTTCCTGCGCGGGCGCCGGTTGACGCGTGCGGCTGACGATCGGCCGATCGAGTATGTCACCAGCCTGCTCAATCCGGCACATTTTGCGCTGCATATGAGGTTCTAAGCGATGTCGGATGCAACCAGCAATACCATCGATCGCGCCATGGGCGCGCTTGTCGGCGGAGCGCTGGGAGACGCGCTCGGCATGCCGACGCAGCTTTTGTCGCCGGCTCGCATTGCCGAACTCTACGGCCATGTAGAGGATTTCATCGAGCCTTTCGCCGATCATCCGGTGTCGAAGGGCCTGGCCGCTGGAACCATCACCGACGATACCGAACAGGCGCTGCTGCTCGGCCGCATCCTGGTCGAATCCGGCGACCGTTTCGACCACGCGCGCTGGGTCAATGCGCTGCTCGACTGGGAGCGCGAGGTCAAGGCGCGCGGCAGCTATGATCTTTTGGGGCCGTCGACCAAGCGTGCCATCGATGCCATCAACAATGGCGTACCGGCCGAGGCTATGGCGATCGAGGTGTTGTGCGT
>NZ_RZQI01000285.1:0-6568 GCF_003998335.1 Mesorhizobium sp. M7A.F.Ca.CA.002.05.1.1
CGGCTCTACCAGGCCGAAAGGCCCAAATTCGTCCAACCGCTACGCGGCCCGTTCTCTATCCGCCCTTCGTGCGGCAATACCCGCAAGCGCGGTGCGGAAAAGCTCAACGTCTTCCGCGCCGGTCGCCGGTCCGATCGACACCCGCAAGGCGCCGAGACTGTCACCGTAGCCCATGGCTTTCAGCACATGGCTCGGTCCGACCTTGCCCGACGAACAGGCAGAGCCGGCCGACAGCGCTACACCGGCCAGATCGAAGGCGATCTGCGCGGTTTCGGCTTTGACGCCCGCAATAGCGAAGAATGCCGTATTGGCAAGCCTTGGCGCACCGGTTCCAAAGATTTCCGCGTCCGGCACCAGCGATTTGACGATGGCCTCGATCTCGTCGCGGCGCTGGCGCACCGCATCCATGGCCGGCAATCCGGCAAGCGCCTCGCGTGCGGCGGCGCCGAAACCGGCAATGGCGGCGAGGTTCTCAGTTCCGCCGCGATGGCCCTTTTCCTGGCCACCGCCATTGATCAGCGGCTTCGGCATCATCAAATCGGAAGCCGCGACGATGGCGCCGACGCCCTTGGGTCCACCGATCTTGTGCGAGGACAGAATCAGATAATCGGCGTAACCCGCTGATAGATCGGTCGAAACACGCCCTACGGCCTGCACGGCGTCGACAATGAGGATGCCGCCCGCCGCCTTGACGATCGCGGCGATACGATCGATCGGCTGGATGACGCCGGTCTCGTTGTTGGCGGCGTGGATTGCGACCAGCGGCAGGCCCTCGCTCTTGTCGTGACCGCCGAGCGCCGACTCCAAGGCGCCGAGATCGGCAATGCCGTTGGCGTCGACGCCGATCCGCGTCACCTGCGCTGCGGGGAACCGTCCGCCGTTCAACAGGCAGGGATGATCGGCCTCCGACACGTAAAGCCGGCTCATACGCACCGTGCCGCGCCCCATCTGCCAGTCGGGTGACAGCAGCGTCGAGGCTGCTTCCGTGGCACCGGAGGTGAACACGACATGCTCCGCCTTGGCGTTGACTAGCGCCGCCACGTCACGCCTGACGGTCTCGATCAGGCGGCGGGCCGCGCGCCCCTCGGCGTGAACCGATGACGGATTGGCCGCGACGTCAAGGGCCGCGACCATAGCCTCGCGGGCCACGGCAAGCAGCGGCGCACTGGCATTGTAGTCGAGATAGGCGCGTATTCCGGCCATTTTCGTCCGTCAAATCCCGTCAGAAGCCATTCCGCTGTCGTATGGCGTTATTTCCTTGAAATTCCAAGGCGAGCCGTCCTATTTACGCGGCTTGCGGCGCGGGTGGCCGGGCTCGATGTCTTGCCACTCAGTTTTGAACAATTCTAAACTAGCTTCTAAGAAGACGCTCGCCCTGCGTCAAGGCCAGAGGAAACGTTCCAGGCACCGCGCGTTCGTATTACCAAGTGGAGTATTTTATGCCTGAGGTCATTTTCACCGGTCCTGCCGGCCGCCTGGAGGGTCGCTATCAGCCTTCCAAGGAAAAGAGCGCGCCGATTGCCATCGTCCTGCACCCGCACCCGCAATTCGGCGGCACGATGAACAACAAGATCGTCTACGACCTCTTCTACATGTTCCAGAAGCGGGATTTCACCACGCTTCGCTTCAATTTCCGCGGCATCGGCCGCAGCCAGGGCGAGTTCGACCATGGCACCGGCGAGCTGTCGGACGCCGCCGCCGCTTTGGACTGGGTGCAGTCGCTGCATCCCGATTCCAAGAGCTGCTGGGTCGCCGGCTACTCCTTCGGCTCCTGGATCGGCATGCAGCTTCTGATGCGCCGGCCGGAGATCGAAGGCTTCATTTCGATCGCGCCGCAGCCCAACACCTATGATTTCTCGTTCCTGGCGCCCTGCCCGTCATCGGGCCTGATCATCCATGGCGATGCCGACAAGGTGGCGCCGCCGAAGGATGTGCAGGGCCTGGTCGACAAGCTGCACACGCAGAAGGGCATCACCATCACGCAAAAGACCTTGCCCGGCGCCAACCATTTCTTCGCCAACGATGCCGACCTGCTGCTCGAGGAATGCGCCGACTATCTCGACCGCCGGCTGGCCGGCGAATTGTCGGATCCGCGTCCGAAGCGGCTGAGATAAACAAGGCAAGAACGGACGGCGATGTACGAACCTCCTCATTTCAGGGAAACGCGGCCGGAAATCCTGCACGGGCTGATCCGGACGCATCCGCTGGGCCTGTTGGTTTCCAACGGGCCCGATGGGCCGGTCGCCAACGCTGTCCCGTTCCTGCTCGACGCGGAAATCGGGCCTAACGGCACGCTGCGCGCCCATCTGGCGCGGGCCAACCCGCAATGGCGCCTGTTGGCCGACAACCCGGCATCCCCCGTGCTGATCGTCTTCCAGGGCAGCGATGCCTATGTGACGCCGTCCTGGTACGAGACCAAGCGCGAGACCGGCAAGGTGGTGCCGACCTGGAATTACGCCATCGTGCAGGTTCGCGGCACCGTCAAGGTGATGGATGATCAGGACTGGCTGGCGCAGCAGATCGCCGATCTGACCATATCCCAGGAAGGCGCCCGCGCCGCACCCTGGGCGGTGACCGATGCGCCGGAGCCCTTCATCCAGTCGCAGATCAAGGGCATTATCGGGCTGGAAATCGAGATCAGCGAAATCCACGGCAAGTGGAAGGTCAGCCAGAACCGGCCGGTCGCCGATCGCGTCGGCGTTGCACAGGGGCTGGAAAGCGAAGACCACCAGTCGCCCGGCATGGCCGGCCTGGTCAGATCCTATGGCGGACTGGACGGCAACTGAACTTCGAATGCTCAGGCAGCCTTCCTTGTCGGTCCGATCAGCCGAAACGTTCTCTTGCGGACCGGCAGTCCCGACGGCATCGGCCGGAAAATGAAGCCGAGCCGGGCAAAGACCAGCCCGCAGGCGAGCGCGAAGCCGCAGCCAAGGCCGAAGCCGGCGACGGTGTCGCTGGGATAGTGCGCGCCAACGAAGATACGGGTCGAGGCGATACAAGCGGTGATCGCCAGGGCGATGTACCAGCGCCGCGGAAACAACAGCAAAGCGACCCCGAACACCGCGCCCATCGTCGTACCATGGCCGGACGGAAAGCCGGCGAAGCGCGCATCGAAAGCGAAGGGGTGCAGGGTCAGCACGCCAAAGTCCTCGTAATAGAGGGGGCGAGCCCGGCCAATGGCATATTTCAGCACATTGACGGCGATCCCCGACAGGCCGGTGGCGCACAGCACCAGAAAAGCCAGGCAGGTCCAGTTGTAGAGCAGCATCAGCGAGCGCCGCGAGAGGCTTCGCCAATCCGTCAGGTTGGCGGCGACAAGCAGAAGCACTGAGGGAATGAGATACCAGCCACCCAGGCCGAACTGGGTGAAAAAGTCGGCAGTCCGGGCAAATCCCGCCGACCACTTGCCGTGAAGCATTCCGGCCGGGGTGTCGAGACGAACAAACGCTGCCGCCGTCAGCAAAACCCAGACCAGCACCCAGACCGACCACAAAACGTTCGGGTATCTGGCCGGGCGGGTGGCAAGGCGGCTTTTGGCGATCTGCATCGTATCGCGAAAATTGTCGAGCGACCGGCGCCCTACCCCAAGGAGCAGGCTCGAAACGGGCGGGCGTGATTTCACCAGCATAGGAAATTCGACCCCATTGTCGCCGTCATGGGCATCGGCGAGCCGTCACTGGGTTACACGATAGAGGCCGAGCGACAGCTTGTCTCCCGACGAATAGTTGAGGCCGTCGACCTCGGCAACGCGGTTCGCCGACTTGCCTTGCGCCGCCAGCAACCCATTCAGTTTCTGCTCGTCGCCGACCTGCGCCAGAGCCAGGGCGCAGGCAGGATCGCCGAGCAGATGCTTGGCGACGCCATCGACATCGGTCAGGACGGTCTTGGTGCCGACCAGGAACACCAGGCTCGGCTCGTGATATTCCGCCGAAGCGAGCACCGTGGTGTCGCAAGGCCTGTTGGCCTGGAACGCCGCCTCGATCGCCGGGCTCAGCCAGATCGGTTTCAGCGAAGGCGCGATGACGCCGAACAACAGTCCATAGGTGATGCCCGCGCAGACGGCGATTGTGCCGATGCGGGAGAGCGGCACTTGCAGCTGTCGCGAAAAAGCGAAATATCCTGCCGCCAGCGCCGCCGCGGCGGCCGGGATGCTCCACCAGGAGAAGGCGCCGGTGAGATAGATCGGCGCTCCGACGCAGACCGCCGCCAGGCCAAGGCTGACCACGGCAAGACCGAATGCGGTCGACCACCACAACCAATCCTGCCAGCGCCTGAGCGGCGCATTCGCCTCCTGGGGCGGCAAGGTCAACAGCCAACCGATCAGCAGCGCCATGCCGGGATAGGCCGGCAGGACATAGTGCGGCAGCTTGGTCGGGATCAGTTCGAACACCAGCCAGAACGGAATGTACCAGGCGAGGCAGAAACGCAGCCGCGGATCGTCGCGCAACCGGTTGAGGGCCTGCAGCCCGGCGCCAACCGCGATCAGACCGAACGGCCACATGAACAAGGAATAGGTCAGCATGTAGAAGCCCGGCGGCAGGCCGTGCGATTCCTCGCCCGAGGCGACCTTGGCCATCATGTCCTTGCCGACGGCATCACTGAGGAAGGCGCCGCCGCTCTTCCAAGTGATGAGGGCGACCCAGGGCAGCACGATGAACAGCACCAGGGCGACACCGCGCACGAGCTTCAGCTTCAGGAGCCAGCGCCAGTCGCGCTCGAAGGCAAACAGGGCGGCGACCGTCAGCACCGACAACAGCGGAGCCACCGGCCCCTTGATAAGGATTCCAAGGCCTTGAGCGGCCCAGAATATCCACGGCAGATGGGCCGCTACCGGTTCGTTGCGGCGCGATGCCAGATAGATCTGAGCGAGCGCGCCTTGCGCCGCCACGCAGCAGGCCAGCAGCATGGCGTCGGTCTTGGCGTCACGCCCCTCGAAGGCGGTGGCGAAGATCGCCGCCATCATCAGGCCGGCGGCGAGACCGGCATTGGCCCCGAACAGCTTGGTGCCTGTCCAGGCAATGCCGACGACGGCCAAGGCAATGCCAAGCATGGAGACGAGGCGGTAGACCCAGATCGGCGCCGCCGCCCCCTCGCCGCTCAGCGCCACGGCCGCCGATTGCAGCCAGTAGATGCCGATCGGCTTCTTGTAGCGCGAGGCATCCTGAAAACGGATGTCGACATAGTCGGAGGTTTCGACCATCTGCTTGGTGGCCTGGACAAAACGGGATTCGTCCCGGTCGACGGGTGGAAGGCTCGCCAGTCCGCTGAAAGTCATCAGCACGCTGAACAGAAAGAGAAAAAGATAGTTCCTGTTCATCGCGGAGCTTTCCGGATCTGATCTGCGGGATGGCCCCGTCGCGGCGCCTCAGGCCCTGCCCTGCGCGGCGCCTCAATACGCCAGCCCAAACGACGAAGCAAGGATTCGCAAATGCCATCCGCGCGGGCACCAAAACCGGAAACCACTTTTGCTGATCGCTGGACCTTTGTCTGGCGCACGATCAGTCGCAAAACCGGAAACCACTTTTGCTGATCGCGCTTGGATGCTAAACGCCCGCGTTCATGCACACCCGAGCCACGCTGGCCGGACGCTTTCGGGAAAGAAAAAATGCCTGCCTTCAAATCGGATTTCCTGCGCACGATGAGCGAGCGCGGTTTCATCCACCAGACTTCGGATGATGCCGGTCTCGACACTATCTTCGCCAAGGAAACGGTGACGGCCTATATCGGCTTCGACGCCACCGCCAAGAGCCTGCACGCCGGCTCGCTGATCCAGATCATGATGCTGCACTGGCTTCAGCAGACCGGTCACCGGCCGATCGCGCTGATGGGCGGCGGCACCTCGATGATCGGCGACCCGTCCTTCAAGGACGAGGCGCGCAAGCTTTTGACCCCGCAGGACATCGAAGACAATCTGGCTGGCATCCGCCGCAACTTCATGCCCTACCTCAAATTCGGCAGCGGTCCGAACGACGCCATCATGGTCAACAACGCCGACTGGCTGATGGAGATCAACTACGTCAATTTCCTGCGCGATGTCGGCCGTCACTTTTCCGTCAACCGCATGCTGGCGTTCGATTCCGTCAAGCTGCGGCTCGATCGCGAGCAGTCGCTGTCGTTCCTCGAATTCAACTACATGATCCTGCAGGCCTATGATTTCGTCGAACTCTACAAGCGTCTCGGCTGCCGCCTGCAGATGGGCGGCTCCGACCAATGGGGCAACATCATCAACGGTATCGATCTCGGCCGCCGCATGGAGGACGCGCAGCTCTATGCGCTGACCACGCCGCTGCTCACCACCTCGTCGGGCGCCAAGATGGGCAAGTCGGCTTCGGGCGCGGTCTGGCTCGATGCGGAGATGCTGAGCCCCTACGAATTCTGGCAGTACTGGCGCAACACCGAGGATGCCGACGTCGCGCGCTTCCTGAAGCTCTACACGACGCTGCCGCTGGACGAGGTGGCGCGACTCGAACGGCTCGGCGGATCCGAGATCAATGAGGCCAAGAAGATCCTCGCCACCGAGATCACCGCCCTGCTGCATGGCCGTGCAGCCGCCGAGCAAGCCAGCGAT
>NZ_RZQI01000286.1:0-6560 GCF_003998335.1 Mesorhizobium sp. M7A.F.Ca.CA.002.05.1.1
CGCGGCATGACCGACGAACTCGCGCATGCCCGTTGCCGCGATGAAAACCGCCAGCTTCATCAAAGGCTGGAAACGCTGACACGCCAGGATCCCCCCAGCGGACCGGCAGCCGATGACAATGCCGATCTCGAACGGACATTCGACGAATTGCTGGCGGCTGGCGAGATCGGCGCGGCCAATGACGGCGGCCCCACCGGCGGGACGCGCAAAGCGTCTTGACCGCCTGCTGAGGCATATCGGTACGCAGGTGGCCACGCCGAGCCGACGGACGTGTTGGTGATCGGCATGACGCCGCCGCCCTTCTGGCACACCGAACTCGAGGCCGTCGAAACGTCGAGTGCATTCCAACGGTTGTCCTGTCTGTGGATGCCCTCAGCAAGCGTCTTGATCCCTGCCAGAGCGAGGATTCCGAGCCATGAAAAATGAAATGGCTGCCGCAGGTCTCCTCGCCATCAGTCCCGGCTCGATCATTGCATCGCCGAGCGCTCCATGCCCTTGGATAGCATCTGGAGCGGCGGCGGCGTAGATACCGTCTGGAAGAATGTTCAACGTCAAAGCTTAGGAATCGCCATGAGTAGGCAAGATCGAGGCCTTACGCGCTTCTCACGCAGGACGCGCAACGGCTTCAAGAATGCGGCGTTAGCACTTCATCTAGCGATCAACGTAGAACGACGAGACAGCATTGCCATTCGTGTAACAGGCGGCATGGGCGACCATATCGTGGCCGTCCGGTTTATTCGCGATCTGCTGAGCCACTTTGGCCGCGCAAAGATCGACGTCTATTCCGTAACGGGCGGAATGGGCTGGCTCTACGAGCCTCTCCCGGATGTAACTTTCATTGAAGCTCCGAAACGCGTATTTACGTGGGTCACGCATCGATATCTTCTTGTCCTGCAGCTCACACACACCGTAGATCTTGTGCACATGAGTTCTGCCGCTGCCGAACGGTGGCCGGCGCTTTCAGCAATGCTGCAAAGCATCGCACCCTATCGGAAGATGTTTTCGCATGCGATCGATGCGCATCCTCATTTGGACTTCCATCCAGCACTTGTAGCCCAATTTCAGAACGTGAGGCGAGACACCTTTCTGAACCATGTCAGCGGTGTGCCCTTTGGCGGCCATCAATATCCGTTACCTGAGGATGCGTCCTTGGTTCAAAGCTTGGGACTGGACCATAAACCCTACATTACCGTCCATAATTCCTTCAGCGAGGAGTCGGGTCGCCCTCGAGCTACGCGAGATTATCCGTTCTTGGATGATGTCGTGAAAGAGGTGAAGGCGCAGTTGCCGGATCTTCCGGTTGTCCAAGTCGGCGTGGTAGGAGGCACCCTCAGTTCGGCCGACTACAACCTTTCTTCCAAGACAACACAGCCGCAAATCACCTCCGTTCTTGCGAACTCGTCCATGCATTTCGACATGGAGGGAGGGCTTGTTCATATCGCAAGCTGTGTAGGGACGCCGTGTTGTGTCGTTTTCGGTCCAACGCCGATCGGCTATTACGCCTACCCGAACAATATCAATATTGCCCCGCGTGTCTGCGGCGGTTGTTGGTCCATTACATTGGATTGGCAAAAGACCTGCCTTCTAGGCGCTGCGGAACCGCCTTGCATGTTCACGCAACCACCCAAGGCGGTGGCGCATGCGGCGTTACCGCATCTGCGAGTTTTGTTGAGCGAAAAGCGCCGATCAGCCTGAAGGGGCACTTGCAGGCGAACAAGGGCCGGCAAGCGTTAGCATGGGAAACAGCAGACCACGATACACCAAAAGGCCAACCGGGAACGCAACGCCGGCGCTGCCGCGCACAAGCGGATCCCAAAACAAACACAGGCTAAATTGTCCCACCCGAAGCTCGAAGAGTGAAGGATGGTGCCCCTAGCCGGAATCGAACCAGCACTCCTTGCGGAACTCGATTTTGAGTCGAGCGCGTCTACCAATTCCGCCATAGGGGCTCAGGCCGGGCGGCCTGGATGGCGCGGGACTATACGGTTGGAGGGCTGTTCGTCAACTGGCCAATTCTCCGGCGCCCTCAAGATGCGACCAAACTGCGCCTTTCGATTTCGTGAGGGGGCTGCCATTGTGCAGCGCGGAAAATCTTTCTAGACAGGCGGCGCATCAAAGCGCGGCACGTCTGCGGGGACGGATGGCGTGCTCTGGGTCTTTGTTGCGTGCATGCCGTTAACCCCAACCTGCCTGCGCAATGGAACGACACGCATTAGGAGTGCCGATGCTTCGCGGACTTTACGACTGGACCTTGTCGCTGGCGGCCCGCAAATCCGCCGAATGGTGGCTGGCCTTCATCGCCTTCGTCGAAAGCTCGGTGTTCCTGGTGCCGGCCGACGTGCTCTATCTGCCGATGGCGCTGTCGCGGCCGGATCGCGCCTACCGCTATGCGCTGATCGCCACCGTCGCCTCGGTGCTGGGCGGCATCGCCGGCTGGTTCATCGGCCACTACGCCTATGACGCGGTGGCGAGGCCGATCCTCGAATTCTACGGCAAGTACGACGAGTTCGAAGCGCTGCGCGCAGGGGCAGGCATCGGCTTCATCGTCCTGATGCTGATCACGTCGGGCGCTGCCCACCTGCCGCCGATCAAGGTGGTGACGATCCTGTCCGGCGTCATCGGCGTCAATTTGCTGTTGTTCGTGGTGCTGGCGATCGTAGCCCGCGGTGGCCGTTTCCTGCTGCTCGCCTGGCTGCTGCGCCATTATGGCGAACCGATCCGCGAATTCATCGAAAAGCGCCTCGGCCTCATCGCCGGCGCCGGCGCGGCTGCCCTGATTTTGCTCTATATCCTGGTCAAATACGCGTTCTGAACAGAACCATTGCGAGCCGGACGGACTGATTGAAATGACAGCGACCATGAATGCCGACACCGGACGCCAGCGCACGCTGACCGCCTTGTTCCTCGCCGTCGCCATGGCCGCCACCGTTGGCTCGGCGCTCGGCTTCCAGTATCTCGGCGGCTATATCCCCTGCCACCTCTGCCTCGAACAGCGCACGCCCTACTATGTCGGCGTGCCGCTGATGGTGCTGGCGGTGATTGCGTCGATGCTGCACGCACCCAGTTGGCTGACGCGCGGCCTGCTGGCCGTCGGCGGCATCCTGATGCTCTACGGCCTCTATCTCGGCGTCTACCACTCCGGCGTCGAATGGCAGTGGTGGGCCGGCCCGACCGATTGTACCGCAGGCGCCGGGCCGGTCGACACCGGCGGCAAGGGCGTGCTCGACGCGCTCGACAAATTCGTGCCGCCGTCCTGCGACAAAGCCGCCTTGCGCATCCTTGGCCTGTCCCTGGCCGGCTGGAACGCCATCGCCAGCCTGATCCTCGCCGCCGTCGCCTTCCGCGGCGCCCTCACCCGCGACTGATTGAGCAGCGCGACGCAGGGTTCGCGCAAAAATTCGTCGGGCTGACTCGGGTGGCGCGGCTTCGACGTCCGAGCCAGGTCGACCCCCACTCCGTCTCGGCGTCGCCGAGCCACCTCTCCCCCGATCGACGGGGTAGAGGAAGGGGCGCGAACCTGTTGTAGCCAGCGCTCCTCCGAGAGAGGCTCCCTTCCTCTCCCTCCGGAGGGGGGAGAGGTGGCGCTGCGAAGCAGCGACGGAGTGGGGGAAGCCGGTCCTTAAGCGCGAAGCCGCTGATAAGTGAGCACGACCGAACTGGTCCGATACCGGGGAGTGTCGGATATCATGGTCTGGTAGGCGGAAGCGCAGACAATTGCTCCAGACGGCCAGCCTCCCGAATTCTCGAACGATCTCAGGGTTCGAGTTCGACATCCCAGTACAGATAATCCATCCAGCTCTCATGCAGATGGTTGGGCGGGAACAGGCGGCCATTGTTGTGCAGATCGTGCACCGTCGGCTGGAAAGGCTTCTGCAGCGGCCACATCTTGGCATGCGCGGGCATCATGCCGCCCTTCCTCAAATTGCAGGGCGAGCAGGCGGCAACGACATTCTCCCATGTCGTCGCGCCGCCGCGATGGCGGGGGATGACGTGATCGAAGGTCAGATCCTCAGGCGTGCCGCAATACTGGCACTGGAAGCGATCGCGCAGGAAGACGTTGAAGCGGGTGAAGGCCGGGTGCCTGGAGGGCTTCACATAGGCCTTCAGGCTGACCACGCTCGGCAGCTTCATCGAGAAGGTCGGCGAGGAGACGGCGTGCTCGTATTCGGCGACGATGTTCACCCGGTCGAGGAACACCGCCTTGATGGCATCCTGCCACGACCAGAGCGACAAGGGGTAATAGCTGAGCGGACGGTAATCCGCATTCAGCACCAGTGCTGGAAGCCCATCCGGAGATACGGCAACCGTCACGTGTTCACCTCCTTGGTTCTAGACCCGAACGGCGCGGATACTGTAAGCCCGACATGACAGGGATGTGAAGCGGATTGTCGCGTCGCCTAAGCGCCAAAAATGCATGATTTTTATGATTTTTTGCGGATTCAGGCCGGCGGCGCGGCGTCCCGCCCTCTGGTTTCGCGATAATAGGACCAGAAAAGCCGTGATGCGACACCTCGCCACGGGCTCCATGATTCGGCCAATGCGATCAGGGTTTTCTCCGGCGGACGCGGCTCGATGCCGAGCGCGTGGCCGACCGCGCTCTGCAGCGCGACGTCGCGCGCGGGGAAGATGTCGGGATGCCCGGCGGCGAATAAGAGATACACTTCCGCTGTCCACGGACCGATGCCGGACACCGCCGTCATCGTCGTGATCGCCTCCTCGGCATCGAGCGAACAGAGGTGATGAAGGTCGAGGCCGTCGACCACGGCCTGGGCAACAGCGATCAGGCCGCGCTGTTTGGGCCGCGACAGGCCGGCTTCGCGAAACATGTCCTCGCCGGCGGCCAGGATCGCCTGCGGCGTCAGCGGATCGACGAGCTTGGTCAGCCGGCCGAAGATGGCATCGGCACTGGCGCGGGACACTTGCTGCGAGACGACGATCGACGCCAGGCTTCGAAACCCCGGCTCGGACAGCCGCAGCGGCACCTCGCCGGCCATGCCGCGCACCTTTTCCAGGCGCGGGTCGATCACGCAAAGCGCGTCGAGCCCCCGGGCAATGTCGTCTGATGTCACGATACGGCGCATGCTTTCTTGTTCCTCGACCGTCGACAGGGTAGCAATTGGCGAAGCGCCGCAAAACATGATTGCCGCCTGAGAGATGACACTCCTGACATTCCGCTTCGCGCCCAGCCCCAACGGCGACCTGCATCTCGGCCACGCCTATTCGGCGCTGCTCAACCAGAAGCTGGCGGCACGGGCGCACGGACGCCTGCTGCTGCGCATCGAGGATATCGACACGACGCGCTGCACGCCGCAATTCGAGGCCGGCGTACTTGCCGACCTGAAATGGCTGGGGCTTGGCTGGGAAGAGCCGGTGCGCCGCCAGTCCGAGCATTTCGCCGAATACCAGGCGGTGCTCGAGCGGTTGATCGCGGAGGAACTCGTCTACCCCGCCTTCATGAGCCGTGGCGAGATCCGCGCCTTCATCACCGACAGCGAAAAGCGTGGGCGCGACTGGCCGCGCGATCCCGATGGCGTGCCGCTCTACCCCGCCGCGGACAAGGCGCTGCCGCTGAAGGAACGTCAGCGGCGGATAGTCGAGAATGCGCCCTTCGCCTGGCGTCTGGATGTCGAGGCCGCCATGGCGCGTGTCGGCAAGGACCTGTCCTGGACGGAGTATTCCGACGAGACGCTTTCCGCGACGCGCTCCGTGGAAGCCCGCCCGCAGGACTGGGGCGACGTGATCTTGGCGCGCCGTGACATCCCGACCAGTTACCACCTCGCCGTCGTCATGGACGATGCGCTGCAAGGCGTCAGCCACGTCGTACGCGGCCAGGATCTGTTTTCCGCCACCGGCGTGCAGCGCCTGCTGCAGCGACTCCTGGGGCTGCCGCAACCGGCCTATTTCCATCATCGCCTCATCCTCGGACCCGACGGCCGAAAGCTGTCGAAGAGCCTCCGTGACACCGGTCTTGCCGCGCTGCGCCATGCCGGCGCATCACCTGATGACATCAGACGGACGGTCGGGCTTTGACCAGGCGAGATCACCTGCCAAATGCGCCGGCCGTTGAATTTCAGTGATGTATGGATCAATGGTTTCGCTTTGCGCGTCGGGTTGAAGCGCATTAGAGCAGCGCCACGGTCAACTCTCCCCAGTACGGCGGCCTCCGGAACATGCACAGCATCAAGCGGTTCATCCCCGCCACCTTCGTCGTCTTGTGGGCCACCGGCTTCATCGGTGCGCGCTACGCCATGCCGTGGGCGGAACCGTTCACCTTCCTCGCCGCGCGTTTCGTCCTCGCTGCTATCCTGCTGGCCGTCCTGATGCTTGTGCTTGGCTCGAAAAGAGCCACCCGCCAGGAGGCGCTGCATGCCACCGGCGCCGGCATCCTGATGCATGGCGTCTATCTCGGCGCCGTCTTCTGGGCCATCCACAGGGGCATGCCGGCCGGCTTTTCAGCCCTCATCGTCGGCCTGCAGCCACTGATCACGGCGGTGCTTGCCGGTAAGTTTCTCGGCGAGGCGATCCTGCCGCGCCACTGGCTTTGCCTTTGCATCCGCCTC
>NZ_RZQI01000287.1:0-6558 GCF_003998335.1 Mesorhizobium sp. M7A.F.Ca.CA.002.05.1.1
CGCCAATTCGCTCGCTGCGGCACGCCAGGCGGCCGCCCTGCCCGGCGCCATGCTGCTCGCCGGCGGCACCACGCTGATCGACCTCGCCAAATGCGGCGTCGCCGAGCCCGAGACGCTGGTCGACATCACCCATCTCAAGGGGTTGGACAGGATCGAGATGAATGAACGCGGCGCCACCATCGGCGCGCTGGCCAGGATGAGCCGTGTCGCCGACCATGCCGACATCAAGATCCACTTCCCAGCCGTCTCCGAAGCCCTGTGGCAGGCGGCTTCCGCGCAGATCCGCAACATGGCGACCATCCGCGGCAATCTGATGCAGCGCACCCGCTGCCCCTATTTCCGCGATCCGGCGAATTTCCCCGCCTGCAACAAGCGTGAGCCCGGCTCTGGCTGTTCGGCGATCGGCGGCGTTACCCGTGGCCATGCGGTGCTCGGCACCAGCGACGCCTGCATCGCCATGTATCCGGGCGACCTCGCCGTGGCGCTGGTCGCCTTCGATGCGATCGTGCATCTGGGCGAGCGCCAGATCCCGGTCGACGACTTTTTCCTGCTGCCCGGCAACACGCCGGAAAAAGAACATGCGATCGAACCGGGCGAGATGATCACCGCCATCGAGATCCCCGGCTCGGCCGCTACCCGGCGTTCGACCTACCTGAAGATCCGCGACCGGCAGTCCTACGAGTTCGCCGCGGCCAGTGCGGCGGTCGGCATCGAATTCGAGGCTGACGGCCGAACGATCCGCGATTTGCACGTGGCGCTCGGCGGCGTCGCGACCAAGCCGTGGCGTGCGCGGGCCGTGGAAGACGCGCTGAAGGGCAAGGTATTGGAGCCGGACGCGGTCCGCGCCGCCAGCCTGCTCGCCGTCGAAGGTGCCGTCGACCATGGCGCCAACCACTACAAGGTCGAACTGGCGCCGCGCGTCGTCGCCCGCGCCATCCTCAAATTGGGAGAGACGGCATGACCGTTCACAACATCAGGCATGGTGATGCGTCCGACGGCGCTTTTGCCGAAGCCGTCGGCGGCCGGCTGTCGCGCGTCGACGGCCCGGCCAAGATCAGTGGTGCGGCGAAATACGCCGTCGAGCAGCAGCTCGAAGGCCTCGCCTACGCCGTGCTGGTCGAGAGCACGATTGCATCCGGCAAGGTGCGCGCGATCGACACCAAGGCGGCCGAGGCGGCGCCCGGCGTACTGCAGGTGCTGACGCCGGACACCATCATCAGCCTGAAAACCGCGGCGGACTGGTTCGGCACGCCGCCGCCCGACAAACCCTATTGCCCGCTCGCGCGCGACATCACCTTTTCGGGCCAGCATGTCGCCGCTGTCGTCGCCGAGACCTTCGAACAGGCGGTCGCGGCGGCGGCCCTGGTCAAGGTCAGCTATGACGAGACGCCTTCCATCGTCGACCTCAGCGACGGCAAGGCCGGCGACGGCATCCCGATCGACGCCATGACCAAGGAATGGGGCGATGCGCAAGGTGCGTTCGCCTCGGCACCGGTCCGCATCTGCGCCGCCTACAACACGCCGCGCGAATACCAGGCGCCGATGGAGCCGCATGGCCTGATCGCCCGCTGGGAGGGCGACAAGCTCACCGTGTGGGAGCCGAGCCAATGGCTGGACGGGATGGCCCGCACCTATGCCGAATGGTTCGACGTGCCGTTCGAGAATGTGCGGCTGGTCTCGCCCTATATTGGCGGCGGCTTCGGCTCCAAGGCGCTGGCGCTGAGCCATGGCGCGGTGGCCGCATGTGCCGCCAAAATGCTCGGCCGGCCGGTGCGCCTGGTGATGACGCGGCCGCAGACCTTTACCGGCTATGGTGGCCGCGCCGCGACGCGCCAGACGGTGACGATCGGCGCCGATGCGCAAGGAAACATCCAATCGATCGTGCATCGCGGCGTCAATGAGACATCCATCGACGGCATGTGGGTCGAGCCGCTGGGATCGGTTACCTCGATCATGTATGCGACGCCGAATTTCTCCTCGAAGCAGAATGTCGTGCGGGTCAATTCGGTGGTGCCTGGCGCTATGCGCGCGCCGGGCGAAAACCCCTCGGCCTTCGGCATCGAAAGCGCCATCGACGAGCTCGCTTACGAGGTCGGCATCGACCCGCTGGAAATCCGGCTCCGGAACTATGCCGAGCAGGATCCGCATGCCAAAAAGGCTTGGTCTACCCGGCAGTTACGCGAGGCTTTTGCCGCAGGTGCGGAGCGCTTCGGCTGGGCCAGGCGCTCGCCCGAACCGCGCTCGATGCGCGACGGCAACCAGCTGATCGGCTGGGGCGTCGCGGCTGGCACCTATCCGGTTCGGCGCGCCTATGGCGAGGCGATCGTGCGTATCCTGGCCGACGGCTCGGTCGAGGTCGAAAGCTCGTCGATCGACATGGGTCAAGGAACCTACACAATCCTGGCGCAGACCGCCGCTGAAACGGTCGGCGTGCGAGCTGACGACGTGGTGGTGAAACTCGGCGACTCCCGCTTTCCGCGCGCCGGCGTCACCGGCGGCTCGCGCCTGGCCGGCGTCATGACCGGCGCCGTATACAAGGCCGCGAGCTCAGCGCTCGACCAGTTGGTGGGCCTTGCCATCAGCGATCCGCGGTCGCCTTTCCACGCGCTGCAGGCCAACACGCTGGTCGTCGCCAATGGCCGCATCGCTTCGCCGCGCGGCGACGGCCCCGATGTCTCGATCGCCGAACTGCTCAAAAGCGTCGGCCGCGACCACATCGAAGCCACCGGCGACACCATGCCGGAAAACTCGACGCCAGAGGAGCGCTACAAGAACTACACCACCATCGCCATGGCGCTGCCTCACACCGAGGGCGACTATTCCCGCCACTCCTGGTGCGCGCATTTCATCGAGGTGCGCGTCGACGAGGACTTCGGCACGGTGCGTGTATCGCGTGTGGTGTCGGCGCTGGATTCGGGGCGGCTCTACAACCCGAAACTTGCCGAAAGCCAATGGAAGGGCGGCATCATCATGGGCATCGGCCAGGCGCTATTGGAAGAAGGCATCGTCGACCGCCGCCACGGCCGCATCGTCAATGACAACCTCGCCGACTATCTCGTGCCGACCAATGCCGACATCCCCGACATCGAGGTGATCTCGGTCGGCATCCCCGACCTGCATTCCTCGGTGCTCGGCGGCAAGGGCGTTGGCGAACTGGCCATTGTCGGCGTGGCGCCGGCGATTGCCAACGCGGTGTTCCATGCGACGGGAAAACGCGTGCGGGATTTGCCGATCACGCTGGAGAAGCTGATTTAAGGGCGGTGGCCGATCTCCCCCTTGAGGGTCCCCTTGTGGGGAGGCCAGGCCGCAGCTTCGGGCGGTGGTGCTCCCTCCACACTTTCACCTTCAGCACTCGCGCAACCATCAAGGGGTAAGACCATGAGCGACATCCATTTTGGCACCGGCAAAATGCCCCCTGAAAACATTACCCCCTCAGCATCGCCGACTGGCTGTGCCTTGCCGCGGCCATAGCCGAAACCGAGGCCCGCCACGCGATCCGAAAACCGCTGACCCGGACGACGAGCCGTGACTTCCTTATGCAGGTTTTCTGCTCCGTTGCTGCTCAAAGCCCAAATCGGCAAGACCGCGCTCCACGAAGCCCTCAAAGCCGAAAAATTAGCCACATCCACCGTCAAACCGAAATGGGTTCTTCTGGTGACTCCATGGCTAACCAGTTAACCCGACGCTACCCATCGCGGGTGCTATCATATTGATCTCGGTCAACGGACGGCGGGTACGCGATGCGCGGCCACAGGAGCGGCCGCGCATGACGGGATTATCCGCTTAAGCCGCGGTTTCGGCGCCGGCCTCGCTTTGCGCGGCATAGTGCGCAAATGTCGCCTTGAAGCGGCCGTTGACGTATTCGCCCGACGTGATCGGGGGGTACTTCGCAGGATGATCCTCATCAACGCAACTGGGAAGCACCTCGATCACGGCATCATAGTTTGGACCGAAGAAGAACGGGATCGAATAGCGTTCTTTGCCGGAACGGTTCACCGCGCGGTGGACGGTCGAGGCGAAAAGGTCATTGGTCCAACGCGCCATCTGATCTCCCACATTGACGACGAAGCAGCCGGGGACGGGATCGGCCGCAATCCACTCGCCTGTTGCATTCAGTACCTGCAAGGCTGAAATACCATCCTTCTGGGCCAGGATCGTGAAGCACTCATAGTCCGAATGCGCCCCAATGCCGATCTGTCGGTCATCGATCTCGCCAAACTGCGGTGGATAGTGGAGCACCCGCAAAGTTGCGAGCGGCTTGCCGACCAGCAGGTCGAAATATGTCTCCTCCAACCCCAGAGCCAGAGCAAAGGCATGGAGCAGGTGGCCACTCAGCGTCAGCATCTCGGCATGGTAGGCTTCCAGTGCCGTTCGGAACTCCGGCCTGCCCGCTGGCCACTGGTTGGGACCGTAGAGTACTTTGCCGGCCTTCACGTCCGGATCGTCGGCTGGCACATCCAACGCAATATCATAGGATTCGTGCAGGTCTCCGCGCGCGGTCGGATCCGTATTCTCTTCCAATATTGCCGCATAACCGCGATTATTCTTTGAATTGGAAACGTGATTCTCCATCTTCACGTCGTCGGATTCGGCGAAATACACCTCCGCCACCTCAAACGTGGCATCGATGACATCCTTCGGAACGTGATGGTTCTTGATATAGAGGAAGCCGACTTCCGTGCAGGCCTCGCGCAGTTCCTGGGCGAGCTTTCGCTTGGCCGCCTCGTCGCCTGTGAACATGGGCTCGAGATCAATGATCGGGATCTTGTCGAAGCTGACACGCTGCGGGTCGAGCCCTCCCCCTTTCATTGCACGCGCGCCGTTGCCGGTTTCAAGGACCTTCATTTTTCTGTTCCCTTTTCTTGCTGGCTTGCATCGAAAATTGTTTCGACGTAGTAGCGCGGCCCCGTGAAAACGAAGCCGGGCGAGAAGTAGCGGCCGCAGACATCCATGAACGCGGTCATCTTACGCGACGGAGCGTGCGGGCGCGATATGCGGATGCTGACCCGCTTTTCCGCGGACTCCCATGTGTCGAGCAACGGAATGAGGTGGCCGCGTTCACACTCGATCGTGGTGAAGAAGTGCGGTAGATAGGCAATGCCCTCGCCCGCAACGGCGAAGTACTTGATAGTCCAGTATTCGTTGGCGATCAGGTTGCTGCGCGGCAAGATACTTTCCTGCGCGGTACCTTTCTGTAGCCGCCAGTGCTGCAGGCCCGCCGAGGTGCGATAGACAATGCCCTGGTGTTCCGCCAAATCGGCGGGTTTTCGTGGCATCCCGGCACGCTCGACATAACTCTTGCTGGCAAAGAGTGCGAATTTTGCGGTGGAGAGCGTTTCGCCGCCTTCGATACCTTCGTCCCATGAAATCACGGCGTCGAGCATATCGAGGCTCTCCGGCGCGTAGAGAACGTGCGGCGAAAAGAAGGTGAGTTCGATTTCCACCTTGGGGTAGAGCTTTCTGAACGCCATGAGCATCTGCGTGTAGTAGGCCGTGCCGAACTCCCCCGTGGCGCCGATCCGCAAGGTTCCGGTCACGTCGTCGCTCAGTTCCGTCACGGCGGCCCGCGCCGTATCGCAGCTTTGCAGTATCTGCCGCGCGTGCCCGAGCAGGGTTTGCCCTGCCTCCGTGAGCAACAGGACACGGCCGGAGCGCTCGAACAGAGCGACCTTCAGATCGTCTTCAAGCTGCTTGAGCCGAAGACTGAGCGTGGATTTGGGCAGGCCGTACAACTTCGCCGCGGCGGACAATGACCGCAGTTCCGCGATTTTTACAAATGATGCCAGAGCATCGGTGTTCATTTGATCGTTCACATTTCTGTGCAAAATGCCCAAAAAATGAGCATGATTATTTTTGTTGCATGAACGAACGTAATCGGCTGTTATGCACTGCACAAGAGCCAATTCGCTTTTGCCAAATCAAAAAAGACGCTCCGGCGGCAATCGTCACCGTGCAGGGAAGCTGCATGGGCGCGGCATGCTTCCGGCTGAGAAAAACAAAGAAAACAAGGGGAACCACGAAATGAAAGAGCGCAACACGATGCCGTCCGGCTCAGTTCGCCTGTTCGCGGCGGCGGCCACGGTTTTCGCATCCTGTGCTGCGTCCGGCGCATATGCCTTTACTCTGGAAGGGTCGCCCAAGGTCGCGTTCATCTATGCAAGTTCAGCGCAAGACGGCGGATGGAACGAAGCCCTCGAGGCCGGCCGCAAGGCCGTGGAGGAACAGCTACAGGTGCCTGTCTCGGTGACGGAGAACATACCGGAAGAGACCACGAAGCTGCGCGCGGCGATCGATCTCTACGTCAAGCGCGGCTTCAACATCATAATCGGCACCACCTATGGCTACAGCGCCCCAATGGCCGAAGCGGCCAAAGCCTATCCGAATGTGGCGTTTCTCAGTGCTTCGGGCACGGAGAATGGGGCCAACATGGAAAGCTTCTATGCCCGCACTTACCAGGGTTGGTACCTTGCAGGCATCGCGGCAGGACAGGCGACGAAGACGAAGAAGATCGGCATCCTCGCCGGCTTTCCGGTCGGCGTGGTGAACTGGGATATCAAC
>NZ_RZQI01000288.1:0-6533 GCF_003998335.1 Mesorhizobium sp. M7A.F.Ca.CA.002.05.1.1
TCCCCGACCAGCCGGTCCGGCTCGACCAGGCCCGCAACAGCCTGCGCCGCCCCGCCTGACGGTTTTGAGCGCTGGGTCTCCAATGAGCAGGAACCGGCTCGACTTCGGACCGTTGCCAGGCGCCGGAATCCCAGCCTTCATCGCCGGCCAAGGCACTTGTGACAAAACTTTTGCCGGATCGGCTTGCTTTTCCGAAATTCAGTCGCTAGGGAACACGTCTCGTCGCGACCGGTCGTTTACGATCGGATTGCGGGGTCATGGAAAGCATGGCCTGTTGCGCGCCCGTAGCTCAGCTGGATAGAGCACCAGACTACGAATCTGGGGGTCAGGAGTTCGAATCTCTTCGGGCGCGCCATTCCATCCAGCTGAAATTGCTTGCCTTTCAGGCCTCGCCAATCAACCGCATCGGCATGAATTCCTGACGAATGGTGGCCCGCCTGTTGGTCAACAGACGATTCGATCAGATTCGCACGGATCGGGCTGGCGGTCATCGCGGTCGCTGGGTACACGCATGAGGCACCGGTGTTGGTGTTGTCGGCTCCCAACGCAAAACCTAGGGAATGACTGTCCGAAAAAAGGCCGTTTTCAACTGCCGCCGATTCCTCGCGTTCTCATACATGCTGATCGGCGGGATGAGGCGCGCTCTCGCTCCGGCCCTCGCCCGCACCTCGAATTTGGTGCGCTTCAACTCCGGAAGAGTCTTCTGATGCTGCAGATGATCCAGCACGGTCTTCTGCGCGACGTTGCCAAACCCCCAAAGGCGCCTGCAAGCAGGGGCCTCTGTCTTCGACATGGGCCGTCACGTTCGATCTCGGTTGCCGGCGGACGATGCCGGCGCGCTCCCGGCTCGCACCTCCTGGAGCAGCAGCAACAGGTCTGCCTTGGCCCAAAGCAGATAGCAGACAAGCAATGTCAGCGGCGCTGCGACGAGCGTCCAGGAAGCGCCCGACCATACCAGTTGCAGGGCACCGCCGCTCCCCACCGCGGCCGAGACCAGCGGCGGCAGACGGCTGGCCAGAACGGCACTCCGGAACGGATTGGGCCAGCTGGCTGGCCAGCCGGGCAACGGCTTGCCGTCCTCGAAGGCGCTGCCGAACTTGCCGAGCGCATGCAGCAAGCCCGAGGTCGCCGCAAGCACAGGTTCGCCGAACAGGAACAGGGCGATGCCGAGTCCGATCGCCCCGACCCCCGACGTCATGTCGCCAAGGCGGTTTAGGGACACGTCTGGGGACGGCTTCCTGGCCCATGCGCGGCAGTAGATCTCGCCGCTCCAGAAGAAGACCAGCGTGGCCAGGGTGAGCGACAGGGCAGCGATGCTGCCAACGAAATAATCGAGGAGCGCGGCATGGCCACTCACGGCGGAACCCGGCGGCACGGCAACGATCTGGACCATGACGCCCGTCGCCAGCCCGAGCCCATTGCCGAGATTGTAATATCCTCCGGGACCTACCATGCGTGAACGGATTGCCGCGGCGAAACGCGACAGGCCTGAAGTGTCGCCCGGCTCTCCGGCGGCATCGGGAAGGTCATGCATGATCATTGATAACGAACCCCGCGATCAGGCAGCGCACGCAGAAGACGTGCTGGATCATCTCGATCCGAGCAGCAGACAGTTGGCCCGCACCTTCGACATTTCGATGTTTCGACAAAAGCTGGTGTATGTGGCGCGCGGTGAGACCAGCTTAGATCAGACCGCGGTCGATCGGGCTTCCTTAGGTGTTCGGCTCGGTCGTCATCGTGCTCTCGTCGTTTTCCGCCCTGTTCAGATTGGCGCAGTGCGGGTGAGCGTTGGCGGGGACAATCTCATAACCGGCTGCGATCAACTGGAGACTCATCTCCTCGAAGTGACGCTTCGAGCCGCTGACGATCGATTCAGGCGTGTAGTTCCAGCCGTTGCGGGCAGCATTGGCCAAGATGCTGGCATAGGCATGCACGCTGGCGATTTTCACGTTTGATTCCAGCAACTGTCGGCACCCGCTTGCGAAAGAAGGTGACGGTTGGGCGGAATAGCCCAAGGCCGTGCATGCCAGCACTATGGATACAGGACGCATGGAACCCCCCTTAGCCGATTGTTTGTTGCCGTCGGGGAAGCTTGCGCCGTGCGAGCCTGCGGCGGAATCGGGCAGATGCGGTATTCGGCCTAGTGCATTTGTAGCATTCTTCTGTAGCATTCTTCGGCTACGGAGGGGTTTCCAAGGACGGGGGTCCACAATGGTGCTCGGCGCTTCGAAAGCTCAAACGCTTGTCGCATTGTCGGGTCGTGAGCGCGAGGTCGCGGAAAAATTTGCCGCCGGCCTGACCTATCGGGAGATCGGCAAGGCGCTTTTCATTGCTCCGGCCACTGTTCGCACTCACCTTGCGACCATCTACGGAAAACTTGGGGTGCGGACCAAGATCGGGCTCGCGGCGTACTTTGCCGGCGCTTCCGGCGCCAGGCCAGGCGGGCTGTCACCCCATCAAAGCGAAAAACCGCGGCTGGCGGTGATGCCGGTCAAGGGTCAGTTCGGCAAAACAAGGACCGATGCGGATGCATTGACGCGCGCGTTGACCGCAGAGCTCGGACGCTTCTCCCAGATCGGAATCGTCGCAGCGGCCACAATGTTCGCGCTCGCGAAGCGGCATCTCACTGTCAAGGAAATCGGCAGGACCACGGGAGCCAACTATGTCCTGGAGGTCGCGGTCCATAGCCAAGACAAAGCCATGCACGCCTTCGCGCATCTCGTGGACGCCGAGGAGGAAGTCGAGGTCTGGAGCGCAAGATATGATCTCGCCCAGACGTCATCGCATGACGAATTGACAGGCGTGATCAGCGGAAACCTCTTCCAGGTGTTGATGAAGCACGCGGCAGGCCCGCCCGCCCTCGAGGAAGCAATTCAGCACCACAAGCTCTATCTGAAGGCGTTTTACCACGTCGAACGGCCGACGGCGAAAGGCATGGTCGTAGCGCGGCGTCTCTGTGAAAGGCTCCTCGCCGCCGAGCCAGAGCATGCATTGATAAGGGAGACTCTTGCCTGGGTCGATTTCCACTCCTGCTTCAACGGATGGTCCATTGAACCCATCGAGGCCTTTCGCCGGGCTGGTGATGAGGCTCGGGCCGGACTTTGTGGCCATGACCGGGAAGCATCTCTGCACAGTGCTCTCGGATTGGCCGAGACTTATCTCGGAAACTTGCAGACGGGCCTTGGCTGCCTGTGGCGGGCCATCGCACTCAATCCGAACGATGCAGAGTGCCGTACCTGGCTGGGAATTGGGCTAACTTACGCCGGAGATCTCGAAGGTGCACAGGCAGCTTTCGCGCGGGCCAACCTTCTCAGTCCGAATTATCATCCGATCTTTCTGTTCAGGGGCGATGCCGAATACGCCGGGGAGAACTATAACGCCGCGACTGCCTCGTTTGATCGATTTCTGATGGTCCTGCCTGAATACCACTGGGCACGGCTCCTGCGGGCTGCATCATACATGGGGATGGGCGATCTCGAGTCTGCGCGGAAGGACGTGTCGTTCGTCTCGCGCGAGTCGCCCAGGTTGACCGGCGAGTATGTCGATCGATTGCAGCAAGCGCGCGGTCCGGAGTTTAGAAATAACCTGTGGTCACGCCTCAGCGCAGCAGGACTGCCATGGAAGTGACCTATCGAGGATGACATTGGGCGCATAAGGTCCGGTTGCGTGTCAACTTGCGTCATGGCGGGCTCCAACCCGAACGGCGGGAACGAGTGACGGCCTGCGACTGCACGGCGGTGGCAGGATGGCTGGTCAACACCGGCCACGCAATGGACTAAGCATTCGGGCGGCGCCTACGCGGGTCACCAGGACGAAGCTCGGCAAAGCGGCGCAGAATGCTGCAGAGCAAATCTTCGCAGCGCCGTCGTCCAATCTGCGTGGTAAGACCGCGACAGGCGGAACCAGCGGAGCCCGATTTGACCATTCCCCATACCCGCATCAAACGCGCTTTGATCACCGGGGCCGGCGCGGCCGACGGCATCGGCTTTGCCATTGCCCGGCAGCTCGGCTATGCTGGCCATGCCGTTTTTCTCACCGGTGCCAGTGCGCGTGTGCTTGATCGCGCCGTTGGGCTCCGTGCAGAAGGCATCGATGCCAAGGCCGTGGTCGCCGATCTCACCATCGCTGCCGATGTCGCGCGGCTGCGGGCCGATGTCGGGGCGGTCGATATACTGGTCAACAATGCCGGCATGGGCTCGCTGGCATCGCCATCGGTCGACAAGACGTTTCTCGCCATGACCGAGGCCGACTGGGACCAGGGGATCGACGTCAGCCTGAAGACGGCATTCCTCGTCACGAAGGCCTTTCTGCCGGCGATGGTCGAAGCGGGCTACGGGCGCATCGTCAATGTGGCGTCGGTCACCGGCCCGCTGGTGTCTTTCGAAGGCACGGCAGCCTATTCGGCCGCCAAGGCCGGCATGGCCGGCCTGACGCGCACACTGGCGCTCGAAGTGGCGAAAAACGGCATCACGGTCAACGCCGTCGCTCCCGGCTGGATCGAAACGGGCTCGTCGAGCGAAATGGAGCGGCAAGCCGCCCTGCATACGCCGCCGGCGCGGGCCGGGCGGCCGGATGAAGTGGCCGCCGCGGTGGCATTCCTGGCCTCGGAAGGCGCCAGCTATGTCAATGGCGCGCTGCTGGTGGTCGACGGCGGCAACAGCCTTCAGGAGCGCAAGGGCTGAGAACTCTGCGGCTTCGCCGGAACGACCGGTGTTCATGATCGGACAGCGGGTCCGGGCTCTCACTACATCGTGCGCCAGCGCAGCTTCTATCGTCACCGTCGACTGCTCGATCTCACTTGACCTTCCAGCTGCTGGAACCCTTAGGGTCACGCGAGGTCTTCCGGCGGGCCTTTCATCGAGAGCAAGGAGCGGAGAAATGCATCGACGCGGATTTCTGACGGCAAGCCTGGCGACGGTTCTGGCGAGCCCGCGTGCGCTGGCGCAGACGAAGATGGACGATATGTCGATGCCCGGCATGGGCGGCCATGCCGGGCACGACATGGCCGCGATGGTGCAAGACGCGGTCACCCTGCCCGAAGGCCAGGCGTTGCGCGCCCTGCAGGTGCTTGCCAACGAAGCCGACCGGCCGGGCCTGCTCAGGGCGAGGCTGACGGCGGCACCGGCCATTGCGAGGTTCGCCGAGGGGCGCGACACACCGATCCTCGCCTATAATGGCATCAGCCCGGGGCCGCTGATCGAGGCCTTCGAAGGCGACCGCGTCGAGATCACATTTGCCAACCGCATCGATAACGAGGTGAGCACCATCCACTGGCACGGCATGCCGGTGCCCGCCGACCAGGACGGCAGTCCGATGGATCCGGTTGCGGCGGGCACCGAGCGCGTTTATGCCTTCGAGCTGCCGGAAGGCTCCGCAGGCTCCTATTGGTACCACCCGCACCCGCACGGCAAGACGGCAGAGCAGGTCTATCGGGGTCTTGCCGGCGCCTTCGTCGTCAAGGCCAAGGCCGATCCCATCCCGGCCGAATATGGCGACACGGTGCTGGTGTTCACCGACCTCAGACTTGCCGCCGATGGCTCGATACCGAGCAACAGCATGAGCGATCTGATGAACGGCCGCGTTGGCGACCACGTGCTGGTCAACGGCCAGAAGAATCCCAGGCTCTCGGTGGCAAAGGGCGCCAAGCGACGCCTGCGCCTCTACAACGCCACCAACGCACGGTTCCTGAAGCTTGCCTTCGACGGCGCGACGATAACAGTCATCGGGACGGATGGCGGGCTGCTCGCGGCGCCGGTGGCGGCGGACGAGATCCTGCTCAGCCCGGGCGAACGCCTCGAGTTGGTCGCATCCTTCGACAGGCCCGGCCCCATCACCCTCGATACGCTCGGCTACGACCGTGGCTGGATGGGTCCCGGCCGCCCGGCCGATGCGGGGCTGACGCTGCTGACGGTCGATGTCTCGGAGAACGAAGCCGAGGCGGTGCCGCAGCTGCCGGCGCGGCTGCGGCCGATCGCACCGTTCGCCGACCCTGTCCTCAGCCGGCGGCTCGTTTTAACGGAGACCATGGCGATGAAACCCACCGGCATGGAGATGGGTTTCCTGATCAACGGCAAGGCCTTCGATATGGGACGCGTCGACTTCGTCGCCAGGGCCGGCGAGATCGAGCTCTGGGAGATAGTCAACGAGGCCGACATGGACCATCCCTTTCACGTCCACGGTACTCAATTCCAGGTCGTCGAGCATGAGCGCGACGGCGCGGTGTCCAAGCCGCCCTATCTCGCATGGAAGGACACGGTGAACGTCGCCCGCGGCGAGACGGTGCGGCTCCTGCTGCGCCAGGATAGGCCGGGGCAGCGCATGTATCACTGCCACATCCTCGAGCACGAGCAGCTCGGCATGATGGGCGTGCTCGATGTCATGGCATGAAGTTCGGCATCGCGTTCGGAGCGGTGGTGCTGGCGCTGGCCGGTTCGCTGAGCCTCTCCTCGCCGCAGGCGGTCGCCTCCAGTGATGAGATCGTGGCCGCACGCCAGGCCTCGATGAAGGCTATGGCGGCGGCAGCGAAAACCATC
>NZ_RZQI01000289.1:0-6533 GCF_003998335.1 Mesorhizobium sp. M7A.F.Ca.CA.002.05.1.1
CAATTAATGCTCGCGCGATGATGACGCGCATGATCTCGTTGGTGCCTTCGAGGATCTGGTGCACGCGCAGGTCCCGCACCAGCTTCTCGATGCCGTAGTCGTGCAGGTAGCCATAGCCGCCGAGCAGCTGCAGTGCGTCGTTGGCGACATTGAAGCCGGTATCGGTGACGAAGCGCTTGGCCATCGCCGACCATTTGCCGGCGTCCGGCGCCTTGCGGTCGAGCTTCGCGGCGGCGGCATAGAGGAAAATACGCGCCGCCTGCAGTTCGGTCTCCATGTCGGCCAGCCTGAACTGCAGCGCCTGGAACTGGTTGATCTTCGAGCCGAAGGCCTTGCGCTCGGCGGTGTAGGAAAGCGCCTTGTCGAGCGCCGACTGCGCGCCGCCCAGCGAACAAGCGGCGATGTTCAGACGGCCGCCGTCGAGCCCGGCCATGGCGATGCCGAAACCCGCACCTTCGCCGGACAAAAGGTTCTCCGCCGGCACCTTGCAATCCTCGAAGATGACCTGGCGGGTCGACTGCATATGCCAGCCCATCTTGTGCTCGTTGGCGCCGAAGGAGAGGCCTGGCGCATCTCTGGGCACGACGATGGTGGAAATGCCTTTCGGCCCCTCAGTGCCGGTGCGCACCATGACGGCATAGACATCGCTGTCGCCGGCGCCGGAGATGAACTGCTTGGTGCCGTTCAGGACATAGTCGCCGCCGCTCTTGACCGCGCGCGTTTTCAGGGCCGCGGCATCGGAGCCGGAGCCGGGCTCGGTCAGGCAATAGCTGGCCAGCCATTCCATCGAGGTGAGTTTCGGCAGGAAGCGCTGACGCTGCTCGTCATTGCCGAAACGGTCGATCATCGACGCCACCATGTTGTGGATCGAGATGAAGGACGAAAAGGCCGGATCGGCGTGCGAAAGCGCCTCGAAGATCAGCACGGCGTCGAGCCGGCCAAGTGCCGAGCCGCCGACATCGTCCCTGATATAGATGCCGCCGAGGCCGAGCGGCCCGGTCTCGCGGATCACGTCGGCCGGGAAATGCTTGTTGCGGTCCCAGTCGAGCGCATTCGGCGCGACGCGGTCGGCGGCGAAGGCCTGCGCCATCTCCTGGATGGCGCGCTGCTCCTCGTTGAGTTCGAACTGGTTGGTGCTCGCATCGACCGCAGCGTCCATGGCGTGCTCCCTAATCTTCGACCTGTTGGCCTGTCGTTTTTGGCTTTGCGCGCGCACCAATCTAGACCAATGATGCCGCCGCGCAACCCGACCCTTCGCGGAGCGGCTGTGCACCAATGCATGCCCGGAGCACGATGTGACGACAAAATTCGATGAACTGCTGGGACAGTTCCACGCATACCTTGCGTCAGTCGATCACGCCCTGGTGCGCGATGCCGTGGCCCGGATCGGCTGGGACATGCCGGCTCGCACGCTGGAGCCGCATCCGCTCGCCTGCCTGAGCCATCTCGATCGCGCCGCCGAACTGGCGCCGCCAGATGCCAAGCCGCTGTTGCAACTGCTTGCCGAGCATCGGAATGATTTCCGCTGGGGGCAGACCTATGGCGAGGCGGACTTTGGAAAAGAGTTCATCGACAATTACGGCTGGCTGGAAGTGTTCGGCACCCGAGGCCACTTCGCCAATGACGAGGTCGCTGCCGGCCTGCTGATCCTTGGACCCGATATCGTCTATCCCGACCACCACCACGTCGCCGAGGAAATCTACATTCCGCTGACCGGCGGCGCCGAGTGGCGCATGGGCGAGAGCGGCTTTTGCATGCGCACGGCCGGCGAGGTCGTCCACCACGCGTCCAACGTCAATCACGCCATGCGCACCGGCAAAGACCCACTGCTGGCGCTCTACATCTGGCGCGGCGGGCCACTGGCGCAGAAATCCGATATTGCCGGAACCGTGGCGCAGGGCAGGGGCTGATGGCCAGAGCGATCATGCTGCAGGGCACGGGTTCGGATGTCGGCAAGACGGTGCTGGTCGCCGGCCTCTGCCGCGCGGCAAAAAAGCGTGGGCTGAAGGTGCGGCCATTCAAGCCGCAGAACATGTCGAACAATGCCGCCGTCGCCGACATTCCGGGCGACAACAAAGCCGGCGGCGGCGAGATCGGCCGCGCGCAATGGCTGCAGGCGATCGCTTGCGGTGTGGCACCCTCGGTCCATATGAACCCGGTGCTGCTCAAGCCGCAGACCGATGTCGGCGCGCAGGTCATCGTGCAGGGCAAGGTGTTTGGCGAGGCGCGGGCGCGCGACTACCAGGCGATGAAGGGCCGGCTGATGGACGCCGTGCTGGACTCCTGGGGCAAGATCGGCGAGGGCGCCGATCTGGTCATCGTCGAGGGCGCCGGCTCGCCGGCCGAGATCAACCTTCGCAGCCGCGACATCGCCAATATGGGCTTTGCCACGCGCGCCGACGTGCCGGTGGTGCTGGTCGGCGACATCGATCGCGGCGGCGTCATCGCCTCGGTCGCCGGCACGCATCTGATCCTGCCGGAAGAGGACCGACGGATGATCGTCGGCTATCTCATCAACAAGTTTCGCGGCGACGTTTCGCTGTTCGACGACGGTATCAGGTCGATCGAGAAATTCACGGGCTGGCGCTGTTTCGGCGTCGTTCCGTGGTTGAAGGCGGCGGCACGCTTGCCTTCGGAAGATTCGGTGGTGCTGGAACGGCTGGCGTCTGGCGAAACGCGCGCGCTGAAGGTGGCCGTGCCGGTGCTTGGCCGCATCGCCAATTTCGACGATCTCGACCCGCTCAAGGCCGAACCGCAGGTCGAGGTGGTGTTCGTGCCGCCCGGAAAGCCATTGCCTGCCGATGCCGGGCTGGTGGTCATTCCAGGCTCCAAGTCGACGATCGGCGATCTGCTGAAGTTCCGCGAGAACGGATGGGATCGCGACTTGCTGGCCCATCGCAAGCGCGGCGGCCATGTCGTTGGTATCTGCGGCGGCTTCCAGATGCTCGGCCGCACAGTGCGCGACCCTGACGGCATCGAAGGCAGCGTCATCGAAGCCGAAGGGCTCGGCCTCCTCGACGTCGAAACGGTGATGGAACCGGAAAAGACGGTGCGCAACGTCAGCGCCCGTTCGGTGCCGTTCGACTTGCCGCTCGAAGGCTACGAAATCCACCTCGGCCGCACCATCGGACCGGATACGCTGCGGCCTTCCGCTGTCATCAATGGTGTCGAGGACGGGGCGGTGTCGGCCGACGGCAAGGTGATCGGCACCTATATGCACGGCCTGTTTGGCGCCGACGGCTTTCGCGGGAGATTCCTCGAAAGCCTCGGCATCAAAGGCGGCGGCATCGACTACCGGGCCGAGGTCGAGCGGGCGCTGGACGAGGTCGCAGCCGAGCTGGAGACCCATCTCGACTGCGACGCGATCTTTGCGCTGGCTCGGTAATTCGCAGAGCGCCCGAGGTTGGCTCAGGCCTTTTCGCCCGCCTTCGGCCAGTAGGTGCCGAAGGACCAGACGTTGCCTTCCGGGTCGCGGCAGATGAACTCGCGGCTGCCATAGTCGCGGTTGGTTAATTCCTGGATGATCGTGGCGCCGGCGTTCCTGGCCTTGGCATAGGCGGCATCGGCATCGTAGACGGCAATGTAGATCGACTTGCCGCCGCCTGAGCCGGGTTCGCCGACCATCTTGCCGTAGTCGTCGTCGCGCACCGTGCCCAGCATGATCATCGAGGAGCCGAAGACCAGTTCGGCATGGTGCACGACATCGCCTTCGCCATAGCGGGCACGGACGCTGAAGCCGAAAGCCTCGCCCAGCCAATCGATCATTCTTGCCGCGTTCTTGTAGCGCAAAGCGGGGTAGAGGCGGGGCGCTTCAGTGGTGGTTGGCATGGGAACCTCCTTCATTTGGGTTGGTCGATAACCCACCCTGCTCAAAGACCGTTCCGGCGTCTTGAAGAAATGTTACCTGACAGAGAGCGCGGTCGGCGTTTCGCCGGCGAGGTCGCGAAACTCGCGCACCAGATGCGCCTGGTCGGCATAGCCGCAATCGGCGGCGATGCCGGCCCAGTCGACGGTCTGTTGTCTCGACAGGCCGAGCGCGCGGTTGAAGCGGACAATGCGCGACAGCGTCTTGGGGCCGATGCCGATGGCGTTGGAAAAACTGCCGGCGAGATGCTTGCGGCTCCAGCCCAGCCTTTCGGCGATTGATCCAATGCGGGTCCGGCCGCCGGATGCGATGATGCGGTCATAGGCCCAGGCGATTTCAAGCGGCGTCTCGGCGGCATTCTCGAGACGGGCGGTGACGAAGGCTTCGGCCATGTCGAAACGCGCCGTCCAGTCCGGCGCGTTGCCAAGCTTTTCACGCAGCGCCAAGCCTTGCGCGCCAAGCACGTCGTCGAGGACGACCATGCTGTCGGCCAGTTCGCTCATCGGCAGGCGGAAGAAACGGCGTGCGCCAAGCGGCGTGAAGTTGACCTGGACGCAGCAGGCGCCGCCGAATGATTCGATCAGCACCGGTCCGGCAAAGAGGCCGGCGGCGAAACTGGCGAAGCGGTCATTGTCGCCGGGCGCCTTGCCGAGGCCGATGGCGAAGGGTTCGGCGAAGCTGATGACCAGCGGTACGGTGAGGGACGCGTATTCGACGTTGCGCATATGGCCGGGCGTCATTTCGCGATAGCCGCAAATGTCCGACACAATGCCCTGAAGTCGAGGATCCGGCAGGCGCCGGCGCATCTCGAACCGCCCGGCGACGGACCGGTCCTGCTCTTGCTGGGGTTGCATCTCGACTGGCATCGGCCATCCTTGCGCCAAGTCAAATCTAGCAGACCCGGGGCCGGAATCAAAAGCGCCCGGCTTTTGGCCGGGCGCTCCTCGTCCCCACTTCAAGGGAAATGGTCAGGCGCCGCGCATCAAGCAGCCGCCGGCAAGCACGATGAAAGCAATAAGAACAATCCACACCGATGCGAGTGGAATGAACGCAAGAACGCCAAGCGCGGCGAGTGCGCCGATGATGGCGATAACAACGGAAATGATAAAAACGATCTGCGTAGGTGCGCTAAGATTCATGTGTGGCTCCTCCTACATGATTCGAACAGCGGCATTCTATCAGGGCGCGTGATCACACACCAATCAGGGCGCGCAGCGGGTTCGCCGGGTCGGCCAGCAGCTTCACAGCAAGCGCCAGGCACACGATCACCAGCAGCGGCTTGATCAGTTTCGCGCCGATGCGCATGGCCAGGCTGGCGCCGACGCGGGCGCCGATGAACTGGGCAACGCCCATCATCAGGCCAATCTTCCAGTAGACGACGCCGAAGGCCGCGAAGACGATGAAGCCGCCGATGTTGGAGGCGAAGTTGAGCAGCTTGGTATGCGCCGTCGCCTTGAGCACGCCATAGCCGGCAAGCGCCACGAAGGCCAGCATGTAGAAGGAGCCTGCGCCCGGTCCAAACAGGCCATCGTAGAAGCCGATCGCGGGCACAAGGATCAGTCCGAATAGGAAGGGCGACAGCCGCTCGGCGCGATCGATGTCGTTCATGTTGGGCTTAAACGCGAAGTAGAGCGCGATGGCGATCAGCACGATGGGCAGGGCAGCCCGCAGAATGTCACCCGGCACGATCGTCGCCAGCAAGGCGCCGATGGCGCTTCCGACAAGGGCCAGAAGCGCCGACGGCAATTGCCGGCGGAGGTCCACATGACCCTTCGATGCGTAGTGGATGGTCGCCGAGCCCGAGCCGAACATGCCTTGCAGTTTGTTGGTGGCGAGCGCCTGGACCGGCGTGAAGCCGGCAAGCAGCAGCGCCGGCACGGTGATCAGCCCGCCGCCGCCGGCGATCGAATCGACAAAGCCCGCGGCAAAGGCGGCGAAGGCGAGCATGGCGACGGTCTGGATGCTAAGGTCGATCATCTGATGTATGGCGGTGTCCGGCCGGCTGAAATATCGGGCGTTCGACCACGGCCGCCCTGTTTGCGCAAGGTCGATTCCGCGCTACCTCTATCCAAGCGCATCGCGCTTGGATTTGTATTTGTGTGGTTAACCCGGAAAGAGGCTCCTGATGGCATTCGCATTGCTGGACCAGATACGTCAGATATTCGACGGCGACCCGGGTGTGCGCAAGGTGGCGGACGATCCGGTCCTGTCGGCGGAACTGCTGATGTTGTTTCGCATGATCCTGGCCGACGGGTCTGTCAGCGAGAGCGAGATGGTTGTCTTCCGGCGCATCTGCAAGGACGCCTTCGGCATTGCGGAAAGCAGTATCGACAGCGTCATCGAATATCTCAACGAGTTCGGCTACGAGACCAACGGCTCGCAGGCGATTGCACTGTTCCGCGACCTCGATGTCGAGCGGCGCCGGCAATTGGCCAAACATATGGCGGAGATCGCCAAGGCGGATTCGCAACTTGCCGAGAGCGAGATGCGCCTTCTGCGCCGCACGCTCGACCTGCTCGACATCAGCCCGGTCGATGTGGTGAAGCCGCAGGAGTGATTGGACGCCTTCTCTCCTGATCAGCCTTGCTCTCGCAGCCGCTTCGCGATTGCCCGGTGCAAGTCAGGAGCGGCGGTGACAAGCGCCTTGGCAGCCTCGGACTGCGGGGGG
>NZ_RZQI01000290.1:0-6528 GCF_003998335.1 Mesorhizobium sp. M7A.F.Ca.CA.002.05.1.1
CCGACGTGTAGCAGATCGGCTTGCCGGTCCGGATGTGCTCCTCGCCGAAGCGCTCGATGATCTCGGTGCCCGGCGCATGGCAATTGCCGAGAATGCCCGGCACCTTGCCTTCGCGAATGATAGCCTCGGTCAGTTCGGCCGGAAAGGCCGGAACCGTATCCGGGAAATAGCCCCAGTCGAGGCGCACCGGCAGGCCGGCGATTTCCCAATGACCGGATGGTGTATCCTTGCCGCTCGAAACCTCCTGTGCGGCGCCGTGAAAGGCAGTTGGGAGCAGATCCGCCCCGCTGTTGGCAAACCCCAGTCCCGTCGCGGTTTCGGCGGCCTTGCCAAGCCCGAGCGACGCCATGTGAGGGACAAACAGCGGTCCACTGCGAAGCCCTTCGCGATCCGCACGGCCCTCCGCACAGGCCTCTGCGATGTGCGCGAATGTGTTGGCGCCGGCGTCACCGTAGCGGTCGGCGTCGGCCGCGCCGCCGATGCCGAAGGAATCCAGAACGAAGAGGAAAGCGCGCGCCATCGAGTTGTTGCCAGTTTGACCGACCAGACATAGGGTTCCGCGACTTCATTGGCAATTCGGAAACCAAACGGCAACGGCTTGGCGTGATAGTCCAGTGCACTGGGATGGGCATGGATCGAGGACAACAGACTGTGGTTCCTGTCATGAGGGTTGCGCTGAAGACTTATGCCGCTCTCATGCTGACGCTCGTCGGGCTCTGGTCCAACCCGGCGCATGCCGACTGGCGCGATGATATCGGCACGTTTCGTATCGGCATCGTTGCCGAGCCAGGCGCCGGCAATGCCGTTCCGGGGCTGGCACTGTTGACCGACGCCTACACCAAGGCCTTGGGCATGAAGGTCGAGTTTGTCGTTGCCCGCAACTATGCCGCGCTGATCGAGGCGCAGGCCGATGCCCGCATCGAATATGCGATCTATTCGGCCACCGCCTATGCGACGGCTTCGCAGCGCTGCTTATGTATCGAGCCGCTTGTCGCTCCGGTCGATTCAGACGGCGCGATCGGCATCCGCTCCGTTCTGCTGACGCGAGACGGCAAGCTGCCTGCCCTGGCGGCGATGGACCGCCATCGTATCGCCATGGCGCCTTCGGACAGCGTCGGCGGTTCTCTCCTGCCATTGGCGGCGTTGGCGGCGGAGGGCCGCAAGATCGCGGAAGATGCACAGTTTTTGGCCCGCACCGATTCGGACGCGGCGGCCGAGACGATGCTGGTCGACGGCAAGGCCGATGGCCTGTTCGGCTGGGTGAGGGCCGCTGCCGACGGCCCGCGAGAACCGTCGGGCACGCAGGCCAGGCTGGAGGCGGCAGGGCTCTCGGTGACGGCGCTTCGGATCGTATGGACGTCGGGCCTGTTGAGATACGGCCCCCATGCGGTCCGCAGCGATCTCGACCCGGAAGCCAAGCGCAGGCTTGCCGTGTTCCTCACCAACCTCAAGTCGACGACGCCCGATATCTACGATCTCCTGGAATCGAGACATTCCGGCGGCTTCGCTCGCGTGTCGCCAAAAGATTACGAGATGGCCGCTGCTATCGTGCGCTTCGTTTCGGACCGTGAGCCGCAGCAATAGCTGGAGCGGCCCTGCGCAGGGCCTGGCTGGTTCTGTTCAACAGTCGCTGCAAGGGATCGTCACGCTTCTGCGGGGGCGCAGATAATAGGTTTCGCCCATGGTTATGTTGCTGAAAGCCGAGGTCAGTCCAAGCTTCTGTTGACTGCTCGCGCTCCACGCGATGACCGGCGTATAGCCGAGGTTGCTTTCGACGCGGATGAGAAAAGTGTTGGCGACCTTGAGCGACGCTGGGACCGTTGTCTCGGTGGTCGCGGCGGCGCCGGCGCTGGCGACACTGGCGACCAATTTGCGTGACCAAACCACCTGTGCCTTCGTCGCATCGGACGTAACCTGTATCGCCGTGATGGTGATGCTAGGGGGCGAGCGGTTGTAGGGCTGAAGGGTGACGCTGCCGATCTGCATGATGGCGTCGACATCCGCTTTGAGGACGCTTGTCTGCTGGGTAACGAGATCGGCCACCATGCTGCCGATACGACTGACCTTCTTGCTGGTCTCGATGGCTTGCGACGCTTCCATTGTGAGGAAGTACATGATCAGCAGAATTGGCATGATCAACGCGAATTCAACCGCCGCGATGCCACGGCGATCGGACCAGAATCGACTTGCTTTCCGCCAAACTCCCGTAATCATAAGATGTGCCCCCGCACGCATCATGCCCATTGCCCTTTTCTTATACCGCTCGTGCATTCCGCTCAGTTGTCGAACGGCTCGTTCTGCCAGGTCACCGATGCGAAATGCAGGGTCTTGTTGCCGCCCATCGACTGCGCCATGAGGTCGGTCATGATCGGCCACTTGTAGAAGACCCGAAGCATGTTCCTCGACTCCGCCGCACCCGCTGTCACTGAGAACGATTGGGTTGCGGTGCCTTTCGTCAGTACGACATCGCCGTTCTGGATCTTGAAGCCTGCCGTGGCCGCATCGGCGAACGATGTATATTGGCGAAGATCCACCAGCAGTTGATTGGGACAATCCTGGGAGACGATGATCTGCAGTTTCGTGCAGATCATGTCCCGCAAATTGGTTCCGGCAACGTCAGCCGCCCTCAACTGGCCGGTGCGCAGTTTGCGCGCTACATCGTCGGTGACGTTGGCCATCACCTCCTGGCCGGCAAACGAGATGCAGCTTTCCAGAATGGCAAAGACAAGCAGCGCGAAGGGGACTGAAAGGATCGCGAATTCGATTGCCGTGGCGCCGCGCCGGTCACGAAGGAAGCGGGCGAAAAACCTTGGGCGTCTCACTCTGTGGTCGCCTGCGCGACCGAATTCCTTGCTCATGTTCGATCCTGCCGATCTCTATGTGGTCTCGGAAGGAGCATTAGCGCAAACCGATTGAGGTCCGGTTTGGATGATCGTTAAAGTCGGCGCAGGCCTCTTAACCAGACAATAACCGGAACGGCAGTCGGCAACGCCACCTATCGGCTGACGCTCATCTCCGCTTCGGAAGACTTCTCCGCTTCGCTCTTGTAGGAGCTTTCGCAATAGGGCGTGCAGGACATCGTCTGGATTTCGGCACGCCGATAGATGCGCACCGACGAAGCGGCCTGCCGCACGACGGTAACCTGCTCGTCGACGATGGGACTGCCGTCGGTATCGAGCACGACCAGATTGGTGACGCCGAAGCCTTTGCCGGTGAGCACGATCGTCGAAGCGTCCTGCACCGAAGCGTCTGCGATTGCCGGGTTGCCGACCACGATGGTGTCTGCGGGACGCGAAAGTTTGACGATCTTGGCCTGGTTCATCGTGACCTCGATGCCGGCGCCGGCCATGGCGGGCGCGACGAAGCTCGAGACGGCAAGAAGCGCGGCAATCAGGATTGACGATCTCGGCTGGGCCATTGAGGCGCTCCACGCAGGCGGACTGATCAACGGAACATGAACGAGATTGGTGAACCAACGGTTAAGCATGCGATGTTGCCAATCGTGCAATGGCCGCCAAGGGCGCCCGCGACGCGCGGTCCGGTCGGGTCGCAAGCCTACCAAATCCGGTCTGGAAGGCTCAGCGATACATTAGCCCGAGGTTAACCACGCAATATGTTCGAACCGGGAAAGGAATCGGTAAGGCTGTTTCTTAAGCCGATCGAAAGAGCTTCTCCCTAGATTGGCAGCATCCGATCAACCATCACAGAAGTTGACGGAAGTGCTGTAACACGTGGAGTAGGAGCTCTCGAATGTCTAATCTCATCGCACGTTTTGTGAAGGACGAATCCGGCGCGACCGCGATCGAATATGGTCTGATCGCCGTTCTCATCGCGCTCGCCATCATCACTGGCGCCGGCACGCTCGGCAATGCGCTGAACGCCAAGTTCACCAACATCGGCAGCACCCTGAACGGCACGCCGAGCGGCAGCTGATCGGCTTATCGCCGAGCATTTAGATTGCGTTCTGGAAAAGGGCCGCCGCGTGGCGGCCCTTTTTCTATGCCGCTGGCGATATAGGTCGTCTTTCGTTCCTAGCCTCATCAATCGTTAATCGAACATGCTTAGATTGAGCCCCATGAAATCGGACAATAGGCGTGGCGCCGATGCTTGAAGCCCTGATCTTCGTCGTTTTTCCATTCTGCATGCTGTTTGCCGCGATCTCCGACATGCTGTCGATGACGATCGCCAACCGCGTGCCGGTGCTGCTCGTCGTCGTCTTCGCGCTGGTCGCGCCCCTGACAGGCATGGACTGGGCGGCCTATGGCGGACATTTCGCCGCCGGCGCCCTGGTCCTGGCCGTGACGTTCGGCCTGTTTGCAATGGGCGGCATGGGCGGCGGCGACGCCAAGCTTCTGGCCGCCACCGCAATGTGGATGGGCCTCAATATCAATCTCGTGGAGTATCTGGTCGCCTCGACAATCATCGGCGGCCTGCTGACGCTCGCGATCATCCTCTACCGGAAGTCGCTGCTTGCGGCCGTTACCGGCCAAAATCCGTTTCTGCGCCATTTCGCCGACGAGGCAAAAGGAGTCCCCTATGGCGTCGCCCTCGGCCTTGGCGGGTTGCTGACCTATCCGGATTCGCCTTTGATGGTATGGGCGCTTGCCAGGCTGGCGACTTGAGCACTATCTTATTTTTATTGTCTGTCAGCATTGCCGAAACCCCGTTCTCAACAGGGCCGGCCCGGCCATTTTGGCCGTTCAGACCACATTCCGGCTAATTTATGTAAACCTTAAATTAATCACGATCGTAAGCATTACATTAACCTTGTTTTGACGATTGCCGCTGCAAAGTCCGGCTTGGCTACGTGGTTTGCCAGGGCAAGGGTTCGGACAAATGCCAGCATCGCGATTGATAATTCTGAGCGTGGCGGTGGCCGCGGCGGGTGGCGCTGGCTATGTCGCGAAGAACATGGTGGCACCGCCGCCCCAGGTCGTCGTCGATTCCGGTCCCCAGGCCCCGGCGGTGGCACTCCAGGATGTGCTTGTGCTTTCAGGCGACGTTCCGATGGGCAACCCGATCCAAAACAACATCGCCTGGCAATCCTGGCCCGCCGACGGCGTCAACGCGAATTTCATCACCCGCACCGCCGAGCCCGAGGCACTGGACAAGCTGAAGAGTTCCGTTGCCCGTGTGGCGATGTATGCCGGAGAACCGCTGCGGCGGTCCAAGCTGATCGGCGAGGGCCAGAGCTTCATGTCGTCGATCCTGCCTTCCGGCATGCGGGCGGTCGCCACGGCCATCTCGGCCGATACGTCGGCCGGGGGCTTCATTCTTCCCAACGATTTCGTCGACGTCATCATGACCCGCAGGGCCGATGCCGCCGGCGGCGCCGCCGGCTTCAACACCGAGACCATCCTCAAGAACATCCGTGTCCTGGCCATCGACCAGACCATTCAGGAGGACGAGGAAGGCAAGAAGACCAGGGTAGGCCAGACCGCCACGCTGGAACTGACGCCCAAGCAGGCGGAGATCATCACCGTCGCCCAGCAGATGGCGGATCGCCTGACCCTGGCGTTGCGGGCGGTCGCGGACACGCAGGAAAAAAATCTGGGTGAGGCGGACTATCTCGTTTCCGGCAATGGCCGCAGAGGAACGGTGAGGCTGATCAAGTCGGGCGAAGTTTCCGAAGTGGGGGCAAGGAAATGAGGCTAGGTGGCAAACTGCCGGCAATCGTAGCCGCGGCATTCGGCCTGCTGCTCGTCGGAACGAATGTGCAAGGCAGCGTTGTCGAGGCAAAGAACGCGCAGGTCACGGCATCGACGGCCACCCAGCGCGTCAAACTCGGCCTCAACAAGTCGGTGGTCATCGACCTGCCGAGCGATGCCTACGACATTCTCGTGGCCAACCCGGCGGTTGCCGACGCGGTGACCCGCACTGCAAGGCGCATCTATCTGTTCGGCAAGTCGGTCGGCGAGACGAACATCTTTGTCTTCGGCCCGAATGGCGAGCAGATCGTCAGCCTGGACCTGGCGGTCGAACGCGACGTTGCCGGTCTTGAGGATTATATCAGACGCTTCCTGCCGACGTCGGCCATCAAGGTGGAACTTCTGAATGACAACGTCGTCCTGACTGGAACGGTCGACACGCCGCTGGACGCAAAACGCGCGGTCGACCTGGCGACGATCTTCGTTTCGGGTGGTGAAGCGACGACAGGACAATATTCGCAGACCGCAGCCGGCGGTTCGGCCCAGAGCGGTGTCGACATCGACAACCCGGACCAGGAGCGCCGCACCAGCAAGATCGTCAACCTGCTGCAGATCATTGGCGACGACCAGGTCACGCTGAAGGTCACGGTCGCCGAAGTCAGCCGCTCCGTGATGAAGCAGCTCGGCGTCAACATGGTCGGCAGCGGCGGCAGCAACGGCATCAGCTACGGTGCGCTCAGCGACAATTTCACCGGTCTCGGCAAGCAGCTGTCGAATTCAGGCTTTCAGATCGGCTCGTCGGCGCTGCAGGCCTATGTCAACGCCATGGAGCAGTCCGGGGTCATGAAAACCCTGGCCGAGCCGACCTTGACCGCCGTAT
>NZ_RZQI01000028.1:0-9327 GCF_003998335.1 Mesorhizobium sp. M7A.F.Ca.CA.002.05.1.1
CCCAGGCTGCCTGCGCGCGGGCGAGCGTGTCGAGGGCACCCAGGGCGGCGCCGGCCCGGAAGGCGGCGTCGCCGTCACTCGGCGCGCCGGCGCTTGTGATCGCCCACGCGGGAACGGAGGGCGGCGCAGAGGAGCTGGCGGTCGCGGGATCGAGGCGAATCATAATTTGGAGAGTAAAGTGCCGGTGCGCTTTTCGCCATGATTTTCGTGCCAAAACGCACAGCCTGTCGGATCAGCACAACGACTGATAGTGTTGCATTATCAATCTCTTCACGAGTTCGTCCCTGCTAAGCCATTTGGCCAACAAGTAAGTCTCGACAGGGCACCTTTTTGCGCAGCCGGACGAAACTCCGTTCGGAAATGTGCCGGCTCGCGGCGTAGGAGCCTGCTCAGGTTCAGATGTCATGAAGGCATCTAACGCCCGATCTGCCGCGCAACTTCGGTCCCATATTCATTGCCGACGGGGTATCTGAGGGCGACGTTTTTTGCGGGTTTTTCCTGGTCGGCTTTGGAGGTGATGCTGGCGCCGATTGTCACAGGCTACTTCACTATCTGTTCCTTGACCGATGAGATCTTTTGCGCTGCGGCGCTCCCGTCTTTGCTGTGGGTCACCTTCTGACCCAAGCCCCAACGTACACACGCGGGAGTGTCCTACAAGCCATCGGTTTCGACAGATCGGATGGATTGGGCAGGCGAGCCCAAAAGCTGCGAGCTTAGAGCGGTTATAAATCGTAGTTGTAGCTGTGTAACAAACTGTGTAACAAAAAGCGCGAAAAGACTAGTATTTTCAGTATCATAGAGGTGAAAGGGAATCCCTCCCTCTCCGCCATCAATTTCCCGTAACAGACTGATTCGCAACGATTTTTCTGGATAGCGGCTCTCTTTTGGTACATTCTTGGTACAAAGAGGCTTCCGCACAAGCCCCCATGGATCGACGGCATAAGAACCTCGATCTTATCGTCTCAGCCGCCGCCACGATGGAGGAGGAGATAGAGAACATGTTCGGCTGCCTCCACCGCTTCGAGGAGAAACCAAGAAGCAGGTGAACGAAGTCTGCCGTGGTGATGCCACGATGAAGATCAAGATTGATGCTGCGGCAAAGATTTAAGAGCCCCGCTTTGACAATCGTGACCGGCTTCCTTCGCCCTTCAATTCACTCCGCGTCAGGATTGTCGACAAGGCAGCCTGCACCATGGCATCCTTGGTAGTTGCCATGCACATCAAAGTTTGGCTCTCCCTGCCTGTCAAATTGCGGTCGGGTATCGATTGCCTTGTCCGGATTGTCGACTTTGCATCCGATGCCATGACAACCATTGTAGCTGCTATCGGAGCGGTAGTTACTCGTCGTGTGCCGTCGATTGTGATGATCGTCCGCCATCCCCTCGATCAGAGCGCCGAGAATAGCTCCGCCAACCACCGCGCCGACGTCATGACCGCGATGGTCATACATGCGGGCATTGGGATCAAAGCTGTCGCCACGTCCATGGTGGTAGCCGCCGACATCGGCGAAAATTCCGGAGCAGCCTTGCGCGACCCAAATATATTTGCTGCGTGGATTGTAGCCCCAGGTCCGGTTCAAAATACAAGGACTTCCGGAAGTCTGATGAATGAGTTGCGGCTTGCTCAGCGGGCCCGCCCAGCATTCGCCATACTGATAGTGCCTCGATTGGCATTCGACGGTCGATTGTGCGCGGGCATCAGAGATCATCCACGATGAGCCGAGCGCGAGCAAAGCAATGAACAGGTAACGTAGCATGTGAACCCTCCGGAGTGGTCAACGATCGGTTGCGTCGGTATCATCGAAAATGGAATTTCTTCCGCCAGGTGTCAGTCGTTGATCGCGGTGATCTTGATGGTGTTGCCGTCTCCGACGCCGGAGAACCAGACCTCGCCATCACCGATTGAGACGCCTTGCCAATTGGCGAACAGCGTCGGATAGGTCTGCTTGAGGACGGTCTGTTTGACCTTGGCGGTAACGATCTTGTCGTAATCCGTCACGAAATGCGCGGCGTCGTTTATCTTGATCGCCTTGCCGCCGATCCGGGCGCGGAAGGGATAATCGATCATCGACGCGACGGTCTGCTTGTCACCGGCACTGACAGCCTTCTGCAGCTTGTCGAAGAACTGCTGATAGGTTGTGTGACTGCCGAACAGCGCGTCAAGGGCCTGGTTTGTTTCAGCGGCGGTCTGCGCTGCCGCTGGACCCGCAACGGCGGTACTCAATAGCGCGGCGGAAACCAGCATGAATAGAGAGTGCCTCATCATAGGTCCTTTCACTCGGTGCGTTCAATTGCCAACCCATCAGCCTGGATTTGTCCTTCGGACGTTCGCGCCCTGACTGATGCCGACGGCGAACGGGAAGACGAACGGCATGCCGTCACTGACGTGAACTGATATATAGGCGCGTCCATTGATTTTTTTTATTTCAGTACACGCAAAAGGTGTAAAAAAGAATACCTAAACGTCGATTATGACGGACAGAGATGACGGTTAAGGTATCCAAAACCTTATTCGCGAGTGCTATCGATACGAGCAGCGACGCCTATGTCTTAAATTCTCCCTCTATGACGCAATATCGATAGAAGCAGAAATCTGCCGTCACCTGTGCCGCCGGCGTGGGTATGGTCCAGCGGCATCCGACAGCAAGCGTTTGCCTGCGCCTGTTCAATTCGCCTCACTTCACGATGACCTTTGCTCCCCGCGGCACCAGACTGTAGAGTTCGATCACATCCTCGTTGAGCATGCGAATGCACCCTGAGGACGCTTCAGTTCCTATGGTCCAGGGCTCTGAGGTGCCGTGGATACGATAAAGCGTATCCACGCCGTTCTTGTACAGATAGAGAGCTCGCGCGCCGAGCGGATTGTGCGTGCCGGGCCTGACCATGCGCGGCAGGTCGGGCGACTGGTTACGCATGTCGTCAGTCGGATACCATGCGGGCCACTCCGCTTTGCGCCCTACGCTGGCAATGCCCGACCAACTGTAACCGCTAGCCCCGACGGCGATGCCATAGCGCCGCGCCGTTCCATCGAGGCGGTATAGATAGAGGAACCTCTGCTGTGTATCGATCAACACCGTACCGGCAGGCAAGCGTTCCGGGGGCGTCACATCGACAGGCAGAAAGCGTTGGTCAAACTTGCTGCGATCGACGATGAAGACCTCATGCGGCTCCCTCGCGTAAGCGGCTTTCACGCGAACTAACTCTGTAGCCGTATTCGGGCTACCTTTTCCATCCGCCAGGCAACCGACAAGGAGCGCCGCCAGCGCCAATACAAAGCCCGACCGCACGAACTGGCGGATGCATTCCGGTCTTTCGTCTCTGCTCGAAACCGACCCGTTAATCGAACGGCCAAATGCTAGCGATCCAACTGGAGGAATGCGCACAGGCCGCTTACTCTTGGCTAGCTTCATCTACTGGCGAACCTTTTTCCTGGGCCCGCAACTGGTCGATGTGGATCGGCCGCTTCAGAGTTCGCTTTACTCGGTGAGTGTCATCCGCGACCGATTTCCCCGTCGGCGAAACACCCTGCAGATAGTGCTTCTGCCACTTCATCTCCTTGGTAAGCTCGTCGTTCATCTGCAGCCCGGCCGAAAACCGTCGACGTTCGCTATTCCAAACCTTATGTTCTTTATGGAACTCAGGATCGTCCTCCATCGGACGAATGACCGGCTGCACCTGCTCGATAGCGACACTTGGCATCATGGTGATGAAACAGAAAGGCTCGCCCTTGGCAAAAGTGACAGACCCAGGGCGGGTGAAGCGCCAATTCATGGTGAAACTGAACGGCAGCCAGTTGGTTTCCACCAAGCCGTCCAGGGGCGCGATTCCGTCCTTCATCCGGTTGGGGGAGCCGCGAGCCCACACCATCCAGCCCGGCTCGGTGCGAAACACGTAACCCGGATGAAAGGTTACTATGCCGTGCCCGAAGGTCGAGCTGATGAATCGGTGCGTGACGTTCGGTTCGTTTACATGGAAGGCGATGTCTTTTGTGGTGTTGTATCCGTTCCAAGTAACAGTCACATTTATGGGGTTCAACAATTCCCATCCGCTGGCATTGGCGATTGAAAGCGGCGTGCAACGATAGGCGAAATGCTGGTCGGTCGCATCCATCCAATCTCGCGTCCCCTCCGCGGCGACAAGCTCAGGGGGGTTCGGAGCCTGGATCATACAGTCAAGACGCGGGCCGGTCATACTCTCCGCTATCCTCAAACGATTCGATTCTAAGTTGCTGATCATGCCGCCAAACCGTAGCGGCATGACCAGGACAGAAGGGGGTACTATGGGCCTGCCGGTCCGGTAGGTCCCTCCGGTCCCACAGGCCCCTCCGGTCCGGCAGGTCCCACCGGTCCGGCAGGCCCAGTGGGTCCCTCCGCGCCGGGCGCGCCGGGAGGTCCAGACGCGCCGGTATCGCCGGGCGCTCCAGGTGTCCCGTCCGATCCGGGCAGTCCGACAGGCCCAGCAGGTCCGCCAGGTCCCTCCGCGCCGGGCGCGCCGGGAGGTCCAGACGCGCCGGTATCGCCGGGCGCTCCAGGTGTCCCATCCGATCCGGGCAGTCCGACAGGCCCAGTGGGTCCGGCAGGCCCCTCCGCGCCGGGCACTCCAGGCGCACCAGCCTCGCCGGGTGCGCCAGGCGCCCCTGGCTGTCCCCAAACATTGGTGGAAGGCGTCGGCAAGTTGCCAACGTCTCTTACGATGTGCGATGGAAGGAAGTCGCCACGATCACGCTGAATCAAGGAACGACCTGGCTTGTCGGCATAATAATCGTTCTGACCATCCGTGACCGCGCACTCGAAATTCTGGTCCGGATCCTTGCAGAAAACTGTCTTCGGGGCGCTTCGATCGCCATTGGTGCCGAAGTGGAATCTCAAACCGGCCATCGCAGAAAAATCGCCGCTTGAGGAGACGTCGCTGTTCGTCAGATCGAAGCTGAAATCACTGTAGATAGAAGTCGCTATTCCGCTTCCGAACTCGGTCAGGTACTCGGCGCCGCCAACAAGTTGCGTTCTACCACCAAAGGCGTCGCGATGACGCAGGCCGCCATTAACCTTGAAGTTATCCGTAGGATAGTACCCGACCCTGCCTTCGGCGAACGGACTGACGTCCTCTTCAAGTGAGTTCCATTCTATGCCGGCAAGTCCCTCAAGCGTGGCCCGGCCCAGATAGTACTGGCCTTCAACGCCGAGCTTGCCTTCGACATAGCCGTTTTCAAGAACTCCACCATCATCGTAACCACCTCCGCCATGAAGGTAGCTTCCATACAGACCCAGCGCCCCAACTTTCGGATCACGGCGGAATAGATGCGCGGCGGCACCTGTGAAGTTACTGTTTGGCGTCACGCCACCAATCGCATCCACCTGGAAGCCGTATTTTTCACCGAGCGGGAGCGCCACGGAACCGTCGGTAAAGGCATACGGGTCGTGACCATTGGTTCCCGCGCCGAATCCGACACGCACGTTGGGCGCAGCAACGGCACGAGTGTCGGATTGCGGACTTGACAGGTACATGCGCCTCTCAACCGAGGATAGCGCAGCCATCTCGCGACTCTGGGCCACCGAACCCCTCAGGGTGGCCAGTTCTCCTTTAACCTGGGCAGTCTCGGCGTAGGCGGCCTCAAGTTTGCGCGCCATCTGCTTCTGATTTCGCTGCAGGTCCAAAATCATCTGATAGAGTTGTTCGTTGCTTGGCGCCCCCGCTAGCGCGGGGGTAATCCCGACATAGATGGATGCGAAGGTTAGAATAGAACAACTGGCAAATAAAACTCTCTTATGCTGCCGCATCCCGCACCCCTTCTGCGCACCGCCGCCCTCGTTATCTACCTCGCCACGCGCACGACACATTCCTGTTCGATTGCGCATAGAATGCGAACTATCTAACGAATGCGGATTTATCCAATCCTTTCCTTGAAGTAATTAATCTCGTGATTCCTCACAATCGCAGTAACTGTCATATCATTACACTTACTGTCAGTCGTTTGAGGATGCTCCTCGAATTCCTCCCTGTCCTCTCCCAAATTGATGAGATCGGCAATCTTCTCTCTGGACAGGGTCCGCACGATCATTCTAATCGGTGAAGGCGAAGCCTGACCCTCGAATTGCGTGCAAGGGGAGAAGCATGTCGGATTTCTTGGCTCTTCGACGCAACCGGCTCACGATGGTGTCCAGGTGGGCATAGTTGAAGTCATAGATGTCTGCGCCCATGGCTTCGACGAGCGCGCGGCGATCGACGGTCTTGCCGCGCTCACTGAACAAGCGTTCCAAAAAGTGCCGTTCCGAGGTGGTCAAGCGAAGGCGATGGCCCATGCCGTCGGTAAGCACCCAGCAGCCTTCCTCCAGGGTCCATCGTGGGGCCGGAGACGAAGGGGCGCGGCGCCTGTTGAGACGTTCATTGAGCGTCATCACCGTGGCAGCAAGCTCCCGAACATCAATGGGTTTGACGAGGTAAGCGTCAGCGCCCGCTTCAAGACCATTGAGCCGGTCGTCGATGGAACTCCGGGCCGTCGCCATGACGATCCCGACCGATTGCAAGGCCCGCAAATGGGAAGCTATGGAAAGGCCGTCTTCGCCCTCCAGGCCAATGTCGAGAATGACGATTTCAGCCGGCTTGGCGGCGCAGGCTCGGTAGAGGGCGGCAGCGTTGTGAAATCCATGTACGTTCAGGCCCAATCTGGATAGTCCGAAGACCATCTCCTCGCGGAAATCCCTGTCGTCATCAACAAGATAAACAAGGGGGGCGATCACGAGATCGCCCGCTTGTAGCCTTCTCCGACCATCTACGGACCCCATGCAGCAATCTGATAGCATTCGATTTCATTTATTCGCCGCATTGTCTATATTGTTTGTGTGTCTTGTGCCGCAAACGTTATGGGCGCTTCCGCTGAAACCGACGGACGGCCTCAAGGCTCCGGTTTCACTCAGCGGTCACCTCGCAATCTTTCATGATCCCACCGGCGCGCTCACGATCAACGATATCGTTTCCAAGCGCTCCAACATCCAGTTCGAACCCATCCCTTCGATGCTCACGCGGGGCTACCAAAAGGGCGCAATCTGGGCCCGGTTCTCCCTGTCTGCCTCAACGGCTCCAAGGCAATGGCTGCTGCAGGTAGAACGGCCCTTGATCGAACACATCACGCTGTATGTCTCTGACGGGGCGGGAGGTTATTCGGTCTTGCCCCCTAGCCAACTCAACCTAGGGGATGGAGCAGACGCCGACGCATATCCGGCCGTCTTCCCGATCTCCGTGCCGTCCACTCGAACCGATTATTACATCCGACTCCAATCGTCGACCTCGATCACCACTTCGCTGAACCTTTGGCAGAGTCAAGGCTATGAAGAGTATCGCCGATTCGACGATTGGATCATGGGCATGGTGGTTGGCGCTATTTTCGTCATGGTCTTCACCAATTTTCTGTATGCCGTATGGCTCAGGGATTCTTTATATCTTCTATACATCGCAGTTATCATAGAGTCTGGGCTAATAAGTCTCTTCCACATGGGATATGCATCCGAAGTTCTGATGTCCCTAGAGCCGAAAATCATACACCTAATTTGGGGTATTATCGTTTGCTTATACAGTATAGTCATGATGTTATTTTTGGCTAGACTATTTGAGTTTCACCGTCATTTGATCTGGGCGTGGCGCGTCTCCCAGGGTGTTGTACTGCTCAATGGCATCGCCTTGGCTTTTGCGATTGCGGGACGCTACGGCGACGTCGGGTTTTTCGTATCGCGACTGCAGCAGCTGTCTCTCATCTTCATTTCGCTGCTAGTGCTCTATCTGCTCATTGTGCGGCGACGGTATCAATACCTACTGTCGGCGATTGCATTTTTGGGCGTAATCTCTGTCCTGCTGGTGATGCAGGTGATGTATACTGGGGCCAACCCGTTCCAGCTGGACGGCTCTTTGTCCAGATTCTTGGCCGGCGGGACCGTGATTCACCTGGCGTTGCTCAGCGCAGCCGTCGCAAAGAGAACGCGGCTTGCCGAGCGCAGCTTGAGCGAGGAGAAGGATCGCGTCATCGCAGTGTCGCGGTTGGCCGAGCAGGAGCTGACTGTCAAGGTGCGCGAAAGGACCGCAGAGCTTGGGGAAAGAAACGCCTCGCTCAAGGTGGAAGTGGATCGACGTCACCAGCTTGAACTCAAGCTCAGGCAGGCTCTGGACACCGCCAACGATGCTCTGGCTCAGCAGCGGGACTTTGTGGCCTTGGTATCTCATGAGTTTCGCGGCCCCTTGGCCGTCATCTCTGCCGCCGCCGACAATCTGTCATCTTCTGCAGGTGAAAGCGCCGACAATATCAAGTTGCGCACCACAAGGATCCGCCAGACCGTCAAAAGGATGTCATCGCTGATTGAAAACGTCCTAGCCTTCGACCGGCTCAATGGTGGGCAGAAAACTCTTCCCACGATCAAGATGTTCGACCTGAATGAGGTTTTGCACGCCGCCGAAGCGGGGTTGGATGATGCTGCGGCCGGACGTGTTAGCTTCACTCACGGCGACGAAGTGATTGTGAAAGGTGACCGCAACCTGCTGGAGATTGTAATACAAAATCTGATCCAGAACGCCCTGAAATACTCATCGGTGACCAGCTCTGTGACGATCCGGCTGTCGACTGAGCAGGGCGTGGCGTTTGTACACGTGGTGGATCAGGGCTCTGGCGTAGCGCCCGACGACCACGAGTTCATATTCATGAGGTACTATCGCGCCGCGGGCCAATTGGTAAACGGCTCCGGTTTAGGGCTCTACATTTCACGCGAGATCGCCCGGCAGCACGGCGGCGGTCTCATACTGGCCGCCAGCGACATCAACGGGTCGACATTCCGCCTCTCACTGCCCGTCGAGGGGAACTGGCCTGCCCCTGAAAAGTGACCCTCCCTGACGTATGGCTTTTGGGCCGAACCAGGACTGAAGAAATGGTCGGAAAGAGACACAGTTGCGGCCGCTCATTGTCTACCGTTAACCTCCGGTAAACCTTGCGGATCTGGTAGAGAGGCGGCGGAAGAGCCGCCCGACCCAGGACACTCTGGCCTTCGCGGAGGCCGTAAAGCTTCGGCGATGGGCAGGCCATTCGGCATCTCCGCACATGGCGTCCGCAAGCGCAGCCAGCCGCTGTGAATTTGCCAGCCGGTTTAGCCCAAATGGGGGAAGAGGCCCGGCCCAAGGTCTCGTAATGGTTGGTTCGCCCAGCCAGTTAGGAGACCACTATGCGCAAAGCCTCTCTCGCCATCACAGTCGCCGGCACGGCCTTCTTCGGTCTTTCCACTGTCGCATCGGCATGCGTGTCGATGGACGGCAACTTCGTCGTAAACAACTGCAATTATCGCGTCATGGGAAA
>NZ_RZQI01000028.1:9337-16471 GCF_003998335.1 Mesorhizobium sp. M7A.F.Ca.CA.002.05.1.1
TCGGACCCATCCGCGCGGGCGGTCGTGAGGTAACTTCCAAAAGACGCGATGCCGGCTGGGACATCAGCTATTGCAACTACGATTCATGGGCGGCAGGCACCTGCCGGCCGAAGGATCCCAGGCAAATGTAAGCCGCTTTCAAGCGCGTCGCTTTGCGCGCTCGGCTGACGATGTGGCCGGCGTCGAACACCGGCCACTCTGACGGCGCACGGTAAATCCGTTATTGCTCCTTCTTGAACTGATCCTGGAAGATCAGCTGGCCCCAAGTGCGGCCGCGTGCGTGCACCAGTGCGCCGCCCTCGTTGAGCTTCCCCAGCTTGACCGGTGCGAACCCGAGTTGTTTGGCCAAGACCGCCACGGGAGCGATCGCGTCCTCGTCGTCGCTCGAAAGAAAGACGACCCGGTGGCCGCCCTCGACGATCGGATCGGCAGCCAGGGTGGCCGCAATCAGGTGATTGAAGCCTTTGACGAGCTTGGCGCCGGTGAACGCCTTTGCGACGAAGGCCGAGGACGGCAGACCGTCCAGTTCTTCGGAGACTGGAAACACGTTCGTCGCGTCGATGATCGTCTTGCCTTCCCAGCTTGACAGCGCCTTCGCGACATCTGGGTGCGATTCGAAGCGGACAGCCAAAAAGATGATGTCCGCCTTGACCGCGTCCGCCAGCGTTTTCGGGATGATCGTGGGTCCGATCGCGGCCGCGGCTGATGCAAAGCTTTCCGGGTCGCGCGTGGTTGCCACGGACACTTCGATGCCGTTGCGGGCAAACGCCTTGGCAAGAGCCTGGCCGATCTTGCCGAAGCCGATAATTGCATAGCTCATGTATATTCTCCTTCAGTTTACCAGGCCCTGCGGGCTCGGGATATCGAATGGATGAACGGCGGGGCGTAGCGGGTCAGATTTGCGCCAAGCCCCCGTCGACGGCGACCTCGCTGGCGGTCATGAAGCTGCTGTCGGGCGACGCGAGAAACGCAGCCGCCGCCCCGATCTCCGCTGGATCGGCCATCCGCTGAAGCGGATTCATCGAGGCGAAGGCCTTCAAGCCCTCCTCGCCTATCGCTGCCTTCGCGAGTTCGGTCGCCGTCGGCCCGGGCGACAGCACGTTTACCCGGATGCCGGTGCCTTTCAAGTCTTCCGCCCAGGTCCGCGCGAGGTTGCGCACGGCCGCCTTGCTCGCGCTATAGACGCTGAATGCGGGCGCGCCCGTGGTGCCGGCGCTCGATCCGGTCAGGATAATCGAACCGCCCTCGCCCATCAGCGGCAGCGCCTTCTGGACCGTGAAAATCGTACCCTTCACATTGGTGTTGAAGGTTTCGTCAATGTGCTCGGCGGTGAGCTTGCCGAGCGGAAGCAGGCTTCCCACCCCGGCGTTGGCGAAGATGATGTCGAGGGTTCCGCGCTCGGCCTTCACCGCCGCATAGAGCCGATCGAGGTCGGCCTCATCCGAGACCGAGCCCTTCACCGCGCGGGCATTGGGCCCGAGTTCGGCCACAGCGGCGTCTAGCGCGTCCTGCCGGCGGCCGAAGATGAAGACGAAGGCGCCCTCCTCGATGAAGCGCTTCGCTGCGGCGCGGCCGATGCCGGTGGCGCCACCCGTAATAACCGCAACCTTACCGTCCAGTTTTCCCATGACTCAATCCTTCCAGCTTCTGTCTTTGCTCGTTCGGGGTACGCCCCGAGGACCTCTAGATGGGCCCGTCGGGGTCAGGTGGTGAGTGCGGAAGCGCGCACATCGGTGGTGCAAAATCGATCCGCTTTCAGGGCTGACGCCCGCCGCGACGATCCGTGTCCGCCATTCGGAATTGCGCCGCCCCTGTCGACATAAGCTATGATGTCCCGCCCCTACCGCTGTAGGATGTGCTAGATACGGGCTTTGGAAGGCGCACCGCGCGGTGCCGGATTGCACCATGATCGACTGGGATGACATTCGCTACTTTCTAGCCGTCGCACGCGGAGGCTCGGTGCGGGCTGCCGGCGCGCAGCTCGGGGTGAATCACTCGACCGTGCTGCGACGCATCGCACAGCTTGAGGAACGCCTCGGGGCGCAAATGTTCGAAAAGCTGCCTTCGGGCTACCGCCTGACGGCTGCGGGCGAGGAGGTCCTCGAGCTCGCGAACCAGATGGAAGCGTCGTCTCACCAGCTGGAGACGCGCGTCTTCGGGCGCGACCAGAGCGTGCGCGGGCTTCTGCGGGTGACGCTGGCACCCCCCCTCGCGACACACCTGCTCATGCCGGACTTCGCCGATTTCGCGAGTCTGCATCGCGACATCGAGATGGAAATCCTGTCGTCCGGCGAACTGGCAAATCTGACCAACCGAGAGGCCGACGTGGCGATCCGCGTCGTCTACGACCGCAAAACCCTGCCGCTCAATCTTCACGGCCTGAAGGGACCGGAGGTGTTCGGCGGCGTTTACATGTCCCGCGATCGCCTGGCCGCGTGGCGTGCGGGCGCAGCTGATCCCATCCGGTGGATCGTCATAAGCGCTCATGGGATTCCGGAATGGGCCAACGCGGGTGAGGTTCGCACCACGGGGGTTCCATTCAGGACCACGGACGCCGAGGCGCAGATCGTTGCCGTACGGCAAGGTCTCGGGATCACGACACTGCCGTGCTTCGTCGGAGATGCCGACCCCGTGCTGGTGAGGGTGCCGGGCACCGATCTGCACATGTACGGAACGCTCTGGCTTCTCACCCAGGGTGAGACACGCAAGACGAAGCGCGTGCGGCTCTTCACGGAGTTCATATCCCGCAGGCTCGCCGCCTACGCTCCGCTTCTCACGGGACTATCCATATCGCGCGACTGACGCCCAGCGGGTCGACGCTGCGGTGAATGAGCGGACAGCGGCACCTATTGCGGTTGCAGATGCTCAGCCATGAAGTCGATGAACGCCTCGGTCTCAACCTGATCTGTCGACTGGCCGGCCAGAGAACATTGAACTGATCGGTCTCGTCGGGGGCATAGGCGATGTAGGAATGGGCGGCGACGGAACAGAAGCTCTCGGAACGGATGCCTTCTCCGAAGATCCCTATGCTTCAGAGCGCGTGACCAGTCGCTGATCTGACCTCAGGCCGAGCCATCGGATTGGTGCTCGGCAATCGCACTCAGAAAAACCTGGCCGAACTCCTTCAGCTTTGCCGCCCCAACTCCATTCACTTCAGCGAAGGCGTCGAGGTCGTGCGGGCGGCGCTCGGCCATGTCGATCAGGGTGCGATCGGAAAACACCACATAGGCCGGCACCTGACGCTCCTTGGCGAGCCGCAGTCGCAAGGTCTTCAGCGCGGCCAGCAGCCCGGTGTCCACATCCGATTGCCCGAAATCCTGCCCGGAGCGCGTCTTGCCGCGCAAGGCGCGGCTGCGCACCTCGACACGATAATGGAACGGCATCTCGCCACGCCCAAGCGCATGGCCTTTTTCGGCGATGGCGAGGCCGCCATGACCGGCCGGATCCGGCATCAGGAACCCGCCTGCGACGAGCTGCCGGATCAGCGACAGCCAGAAATCCTTCTTGTGCGCCAGACCGCTGCCGAAACTCGTGAGCCTCTGGTGGTTCCTGGCAAGCACCTTCTCGGTTTCATGGCCGAGCAGGATGTCGATGACATGGCCGGCACCGAAGCGTTCGCCACTCTGGGCGATGGCTGCCAGGATTATCCGCGCCTCCGCTCCGCCATCGGCGCGCGGCGCCTGGTCGAGGCAGGTGTCGCAATTGCCGCAAGGCTGCGCTTCTTCGCCGAAATAGCCGAGCAGCACCTGGCGACGGCACTGCGCCGTCTCGCAATAGCCGATGCGCCTCGTCGACGGCGATCAGGCTGACATCGAGCCTGGCCAGCGCCTCGAGCATCCGCTCGGTCATCAGCCGCTCCGGCGCGAGATAGAGCAGGCGCGTCTGGCCTGAGGCGACGCGACGCCATGCGGCGATATTGGCATCGCGGTCGATCGAGGAATTGATCGTATCGGCAGCCACGCCGGCAAGCCGCAAGGCGGCGACCTGATCCTGCATCAGCGCCACCAACGGCGAAACGACAATGGTGAGCCCGCCCAGGACAAGTGCCGGGACCTGGTAGCAGAGCGATTTGCCCGCACCCGTCGGCATGACGGCCAGGACATGCCGCCCGGCCAGCAGCGCGTCCATGACATCGGCCTGGCCGGGGCGAAAATCATCGAAGCCGAACACGTCCTTCAGCACGCGCCGCTTGGGATCTCGCTCTTCTGTCGCGACGGCCGCCGGTGCCCGCATTACCGCGCGTCCACGGTCGGCGTGCTTATTGGCATGTCATAGCCGAACTCGGCGCAGAAACGCCGGACGCCGACGAGAAATGCCGGGGGCAGACCGCCGAGATAGGTCCTGAATTCTTCATTCCGTTCCCATTTTCTCAACGAAGCCACCCGGATCGGATTGTTCGGATCCTCGCTGAAACGAATGCGCGGTGTCAGTCCGAACGATTGCGCGATTCTGTCCTGCTGCGCATCGGGCGCGCCGATCATGTCTTCGTAGCGGACAAAGAGTATCTGCCGGTGCGGTTGTGCCTTCTTCAGCCGGGTCAGCGCGTCGTATTCGGCCAGCCAGCGATGCGGCGTGACGTGGAACCGACGCTCGTTGCGTGTTTGCGGATGCGAACTTGTCAGCGTGTCGAACGGATGGCGCACGCAATAGATCAAGCCGATGGAGGGAGGGAGCTTCGCCAGATGCGCAAAACCGCGCGCATCGCGCTTGACGACGAGGTTCGATTCCGGCCGGTCCAACATGTCCAGCATTGTGTATCGCGCTTCGGGCGGATGGACGAAAATGTCCTCGAAACACCTCATCAGCCGCTGTGTCAGCGTCGTGCCGCTGCGCGCGCAACCCGAAATGAAAATTCTGTTGGCGGGCGCCGCGCGTGCGTATGTGCGTTTTTGCATGCGCTGTTTCAGAGACAGCGGCACGAACCGCAGAAACTCCCGCACAACCCTTCGCGCAGCCGCTCCAAACGCAGCCTCAAGCCTGTGAGCGCCCTTCATCCGCAATTCCGCAGGGCCGCCCGGCACGAAACGCGCCGCTTGGGGTCCATGGCCAAGATACTCGTCGCCGATATCAGCATCAGGCAGACACCGGACTGGAATTCCTGGATGGGAGAGGATGGGAAATCGGTCAAAACGACTCTCTGCATGGGCACCATGCCTTAGCGCAGCTGTCATCGTGCCACAACAGGAACAGGTCGCCTGCAGCCTGCGCCTTCCCTTGCAACACCTTTACCTCGCTGGATTCCTTCACCCAGCAATGTAAGCTCGGCTCCGCTAGCCAGGGAGGATGCGATGCTGCAGACCAGACAGGATGTTCTCGGCGAGCGGTTCCACCTGCAGCGCGCCGCCTTCGAGGCGCAGCCTTTCCCCAACTTTGGCATCCGCAAGGATCGCCTGAAACGCCTGCTGGCGCTGACCGAGCGGCATGAAGCCGACATCTGCACCGCCATCGACACCGACTTCGGCGGCCGTTCCGCGCATGAGACGCGCCTTGCGGAACTGTTCGTCGTGCGCGCCGGCATCCGCCACGCGCTGTCGCATGTCAGGGGCTGGATGCGCGAACGCCGCGTTGTCACCACCATGCCGTTCCTGCCCGGCCGAAATCGCCTCGTCCCGCAGCCGCTCGGCGTCGTCGGCATCGTGTCGCCCTGGAATTATCCTTTCCAACTCGCTGTCGCGCCGGTCACGGCGGCACTCGCGGCCGGCAATCGCGTGCTTATAAAACCTTCCGAATTGACCCCGGCATTCTCAGTGCTGCTGGCCAAACTCGTTGCCGAGCATTTCGCACCCGATGAGCTCAGCGTCATCACCGGCGATGCCGAGATGGGAAAGGCCTTCGTGTCGATGCCTTTCGATCATTTGCTGTTCACCGGCTCGACCGCGGTCGGACGCCAGGTCGCGATCGCCGCGGCCGCCAACCTGACCCCGGTCACGCTCGAACTCGGCGGCAAGTCGCCGGCAATCTTCGATCCGTCCTGCGATCTCGATGCGGCGGTATCCAGCATTGCCTATGGCAAGCTCTTGAATGCCGGGCAGACCTGCATCGCGCCGGATTATCTGCTGGTGCCGAAGGGGCAGGCAGGCACGGTCGCTGTCAAGCTCGCAACGGCGATCGCGAAGCTCTACCCGACCTTGCGCGACAACCCCGATTATACCGCCATCATCAGCGACCGGCACCACCAGCGCCTGCGCGACATGATCACTGAAGCGCGTGACGCAGGCGCCGATGTCACCGAAATCAACCCGGCCGGCGAAGAGCTGGGTGCCAAAAGCCGGAAGCTGCTGCCGACTCTGGTCCGCAACGCCGGCGCAAACCTGCGGCTGATGCGCGAGGAGATTTTTGGGCCGGTGCTGCCCATCGTAGAATACACCGGGATCGACGAGGCGATTGCCGATGTGAACGGAGCGGAGCGCCCGCTGGCGCTCTACTGGTTCGGCCGCGACAGCGGCAATCGTCAACGCATCCTGCACGAGACTATTGCCGGCGGTGTCACCATCAACGACTGCATGCTGCATCTGGTACAGGAAAACCAGCCTTTCGGCGGGGTCGGCGCCAGCGGCATGGGCGCCTATCACGGCGAGTGGGGATTTCGGACGTTCAGCAAGGAGAAGCCGGTTTTCACACAGTCGCGGCTGAGCGCCGGAGCCTTGTTGCGCCCGCCCTACGGCAAGACGTTCGAGCGGCTCTTCAGCCTCCTGCGTCACATCACCTGATCGAGCGAGCGCAGCCTCCGGTTCGTCGTGCCATGCAGCGCCGGCGCATTAAGACTATCTTCACCACGGTGCGGCAGGGTCCTCATCCTGCGGTGATGTCTTGAGTACCGCGGCGCCACAAGCGCCCAGGCAACAGACCCGCGCCTCTTTCGGGGTGCGGGTCATTCCCGCTCGATCTCTTACCCTTGGCTAGCCGAGGAAATCGGCCCGGTGCGGCGTGAAGCTGTCGACCAGCCGCCCTGCTTCCAGGGCCTTGACGCCGTGCACCAGACCGGACGGCACAATGAAGCTGCCGCCGGTCTCGATGGTTTCGGTCCTACCGTCGATGGTCACCTCGAAGCGGCCTTCGGCGACATAGCTTGCCTGGACATGCGGGTGCGAATGCAGGGCGCCGACGCCACCCTTGTCGAAGCCGAATTCGACC
>NZ_RZQI01000291.1:0-6517 GCF_003998335.1 Mesorhizobium sp. M7A.F.Ca.CA.002.05.1.1
CCAACGATCAGAACGGAAAGATCTTTCATCCCAGTTTTCCTTACTTGGTACCGCTTGGCGAGGTTGGCCAAGTCGGCATGATGTCGAAACGGGTAACGTCGGCCCACGCGGGGAGCCCAAGCACAGCGACGACCATCCTGGCCACGTCATCCGGCTGCACCACTTTGCTGGCGTACATGGCTGCGCGCGCGTTGGCGTCGAGGATGTCCTGGTAGAGCTGCGTCTCGACACGGCCGGCAACGATCTCGGTGACGCGTACGCCCGATGGGGAGAGGTCGGCGCGCAGCGCTGCTGCAAAGCCTGATATCGCCGCCTTGGTCGCTGAATAGACGGCAATGTTGGAGTATGCCGCGTGGCCCGCTGTGGAGCCGGTGAACAATACATGCCCGGACTGCCGCTCGCGCATTTGCGGGACGACGAGGCGCGTGAGCAGGATTGCCGCGCTGAGGTTCACCTCGAGCGTGGTGTCGATGTCAGCGATCTCCATATCGGCGAAGTTGCCGAGCGGCGGCATGACCCCGGCATTGTTGATCAGCACGTCGATGGTGAGATCCGCCAGGGCCGCTTCCAGGGCCTCGCGGTCGGTGACGTCGACGGCAATCGGCACGATGCCGGGCCGCTGTGCCTGCAGCTCCTTGAGCGCGGCCTGGCTGCGCCCGACCGCATAGACGTCGTAGCCGGCGTCGCTCAGCGCGATCGCTATGGCCCGCCCTATGCCGCTCGTCGCACCGGTGATGAAGGCTGTCGTCACGTGGGCTTTCCTGATTGTCTGTTTTCAGTTTGCGGCCCGGGCCGATGCCGCGAAACCAAGAAAACCAGCAAAAAGGAAAGATAAACTTTCGAAAATTTCGGATGCCTCCAAAATCCCTTGGGGTGTTCGGATAACCGCAGCAGCCGAAAACCCAGGGAAACGCTGGCAAGCTGGCGCCTTCAGCCCTTGGGAAACCCGCGCAGCCGGTGACGGAACAAAAAACACGGCTTTCGCAACGGATGTCTAATTTTCAGCTCAGGCGCGCCGATGCGATCGAATTCGCGAGGCCTCATCCGCCTGTCGAGGCAGGCCTTTTCATGTCGGTGAAAAGTGAGGCCGCCGCCGCCTTCTGCTCGGCTTCGATTGCCTCCACGCCAGAGGCTCGGGCCAGGGCGCGCACCCGCCCGAGACTGTTGTGCAGGTGCTTGCGCATGGCCTGGCGGGCGGCGCGGCCATCCTGCCTTTCGATGGCGTCGACGATTGTCTTATGTTCGCTGTGTATGCGCGCGTAATAGCTGTCCTTGAGTTCGGGCGTGACCAGATAGCCGAGCTGGAAGCGCGGCACGATCATCGGCCCGAGATAGCTTAGGAAACCGTGGATGAATTCATTTCGTGCCGCCTTGGCGATCGCCAGGTGGAAATCATAGTCGTAGTGGATCTGGACGACGGCGGGATCGGCCTGCTGGGCGTCGACCTGTTCCATCAAGGTGCGGATCGCGCTGGCTTCCGCATCGGTGCGCCGTTCCGCGCACAATCCCGCCGACTCCACCTCGACGCTCAACCTCAGCTCGAGCAGCGCAATGGTTTCCGGCAAGGTCCTGAGCGCTTCGTCCGGTATCGAGAAGTTGCGCGGCGCCGGCGTCTCGCTGACGAACATGCCGCGCCCCTGCTGCGGCACCACCAGGCCTTCGGAACGCAGTCGCGCCACAGCTTCCCGCACCACGGTGCGGCTGACATCGTACTCGGCGCAAAGCTCCGCCTCAGTCGGCAATTGCGCGCCGGGCAGCAGCTGTCCGGAGCGGATCTTCTCGGACAGGCTCTCCGCCACGACGGTGGAAAGCGGCTTGCGCTTCGTCATCAGTCTCCCTCTCGCCAGATTCGGGATGATGCCCGAACCGGCAGGACCATTCAAACCGCCGCGGTGACGATCAGCTCGACCAGCATTCCGGGCTTCGCCATCCGTCCTTCGCCCGATGAGCGCGCCGGTGCGTGCTCCCCGGGCATCCAGGCGTCCCACACCGCATTGACCTCGTCGAAATCCCTGATGTCGTCCAGCCACATCTGCACATGAAGGATGCGGGTCTTGTCCGTGCCCGCCTTGCCAAGCAGCGCATCGATCTTGCCGAGCACCTCGCGCATCTGGTCGGCCGCGGACTGGCCGGGCCTCGCGACCTGGCCGGTGAGGTAGAGCGTGCCGTTATGGATGACGCCATGGTGTATGCGGGTATCGAAGTCGAAGCGCTGGATGTCGCTCACTGGCGAGATATTGATCACTGGATTATCCTTGTCAGATAGCCGGCGTTTGCCGGATGGGATTTCCCTGCAGATATTGTGCGTAAGGCGCCTGAACCAGCCAGCCGGCGTCGACCGGCAAGGTGACGCCGGTAATCGAAGCGGCGCGCTCCGAGCAGAGGAACAATGCCGCCTCGGCGACGTCGCGCGGCTCGACGAAGCGTCGCAGCGCCGTGGTGGCCTGTATGGCTTCGGGGTTGCGTTCACCCCTGGCGATCTTGGTCTTCAGACCATCGGAAAGTGTATAGCCGGGCGCGACCGCATTGACGCGAACGCCATGCGGGCCGAGTTCGGCGGCGAGGATCTGGGTCAGGGCCAGGACCGCATGCTTTCCCGGCGTGTAGGCGGGCAGCGACAGCGGCGCGAAAGAGGCGAGCGAGCCGACATTCAGGATCGCGCCTCGCCGGGCGGCCGACATCAGCCGGCCAAACACCTGGCACCCCAACAGCGTGCCGCGATAATTCACCCGCCACATCTTCTCGTCCTCGTCCAGATCCTGATCAAGGACGTACTTGCCGCTCTGCAAGATGCCGGCGCAGTTGACGACGACGTGAGGCGTGCCGAACCCGTCGCTGACAATCCGTGCCAGAGCCTCGACTGAGCCGCTATCTGCGACATCTGTCTGGACAAACAGCGCACGCGGCGCGCCCGCCGCCTGGCAGGAGCCGGCCGCCTCATTGCCCCTCGTCGCATCCCGGCCGGAGACGACCACATGATAACCGTCTTCTGCGAAGCGCTGCGCGATAGCGCGTCCGATGCCGGAGGTGCCGCCGATGACGACGGCAGTCGGTGTCTCAGCCATGGCCGCGGTCCTTGCCTTCGATGTCGAAGAATTCGGACATCGCCCGGACCTGGAAATCCATCATCGGGCGTCCCGGTTGAACGCGGCAGCCGATCCCCTTGGCCGCCCGCAGCAGAGCGGTTTCCGCAGGCTCCATGATGATGTCCACGACCGTCATATCCGGGGTCAGCCGGCTGACGTCAAGCGGCAGCGGATCGCCGGCATGCATGCCGACAGGCGTGGCGTTGATCGCCATATGCATGCCGGAAGGCTCGGCCTCTCCGACCTGGATGCGGCATTTCGGGAACGCGCGGCCAACCAGCGCCGCCAGTTTCCCGGCGCGCGCCGTATCGATGTCGGTAAGGCGGATTTCGTCGGCGCCGGCTTCCGCGAGACAATAGGCGAGCGAAGCACCGGCGCCACCGGCACCGACTTGAAGAATGCGGCGGCCGGCGATCTGATGCCCGTTCGCCTTGAGCGCATCGATGAAGCCGACGCCGTCGAAATTGTCGGCATACCAGCTGCCATCCGGCAGCCGTCGCACCGAGTTGGCGCTTTCCACCCGCGCGGCGCGGTCATGCGCGGCGGAGCATTTGTGGTAGACCGCAACCTTGTACGGCACCGAGATGATCACGCCCCTGATATTCTCGGCTGCCGTGATGCCGGCCCAGAAGGTCTCAAAATCCTCCGGGCGGCAGCTCAAGGGCACCATGAGGCTGTCGAGGCCCTTCTGCTCGAAGATCTCGTTGAATATGCCGGGGCTCTTGGCGTGGGCCACGGGATGGGCCAGCATCACGAAGATCTCGGCCTTGCCGGTTCCGCGCATCGGTTTTTACTCCTTTTCTTTTGACAGTTCGTGGCCGCTGAGGATCTCCAGCGCCCGGACGAGAGACGAGTGATCGGCCTCGGCGCCACCTGGATGGGCCGAACAGGCATTCATCAGTTGCTGCGCCATGGCGGTGTTCGGCAGCGCCACGCCAAGGGCGCGGGCACTGTCAAGCGCCAGGTTGAGATCCTTCTGGTGGAGCTTGATGCGAAAGCCTGGGGCGAAGGTCCGGTCGATCATGCGCTGGCCATGCACTTCCAGGACGCGGGAAGCGGCGAAGCCACCCATCAGGGCGCCGCGAACCTTCGCCGGGTCGCACCCGGCCTTGCTGGCGAAGACAAGCGCTTCGGCCACGGCCTCGATGTTGAGCGCGACGATGATCTGGTTGGCGATCTTGCAGGTCTGCCCGGCGCCATTCTGCTCGCCGATCAAAGTGACGTTCTTGCCGAGTGTCTCAAAGATCGGCAGCGCCCGCTCGAACTCGGCGGCCGGGCCGCCGACCATGATGGTGAGGCTTGCCGCCTTGGCGCCGACCTCGCCGCCCGAGACCGGGGCGTCGAGGTAGCCGGCTCCCTTCTCTCGCAGTTTCGCCGCGAACGCCGCCGTGGCGATGGGGCTGATCGAGCTCATGTCGATGACCAGCTTGCCGGCTGACAGTCCTTCCAGGACGCCGTCCTCGCCCAACAGGACGCGTTCGACGTCAGGCGTGTCGGGCAGCATGGTGACGACGATCTCGGACCGCCGTGCCACTTCGGCGGCGGACGCGACGACCGATGCGGTCAGGCCCTGCGGTAGAGGGGAGCGATTGAGAACGGTGACGATCTCATGCCCGGCATCGGCCAGGTGGCGCGCCATCGGTGCTCCCATGACGCCAAGCCCGATGAACCCGATCCTCATTCTCCAGCTCCCATTCGAAAGTCCCTACATCGCATCTTGCAGCGTTTTGTAGCCATATGATATAGGACATCATACAAATTTCAACCAAATGATTGGAGACGATCGCAAGATGCAAGAACGCCTCAACACGCTGAAAGCCGCCACCGCGGCTGGCCGGGCTCACATCGGCATCTGGTGCTCGCTGGCTTCGGCGCTCACCACGGAGATCGTCGCCGGCTCCGGAGCCGATTGGGTTCTGATCGACGGCGAGCACAGCCCCAACCATCTGCGCAGCATCATGGCGCAGCTTCAGGTGATGGGCGGCTTCGACAGCGAGGCTGTCGTCAGGCTGCCCTCCGACGATCCCAATCTGATCAAGCAGGCGCTGGATATCGGCGCACGCAGCCTGATGATCCCCAATGTACGAACCGCCGATCAGGCCCGCGCCATCGTCGCGGCCATGAGCTATGCGCCCGGCGGATTTCGCGGCTTCTCGGTCGGTCACCGCGCCAATGGCTTCGGCCGCATCGCCGGCTACCACGCCAAGGCGCGCGAGCAGCAGCTTCTCGCCGTGCAGATCGAGGATGAATTGGGCGTGGCGAATGCCGCCGAGATCGCGGGGGTCGACGGGGTCGACGTTCTCTTCGTCGGTCCCGGCGATCTTTCCACCAATATGGGCGCGATGGGCAATCCCGGCGCGGCACATGTCCAGGAGGCAATCTCGTCCGTGCGCCAGGCCGCAACGGCGGCAGGCAAGGCAAGCGGCATCCTGGCGCCGGCGAAGGCCGATGCCGACCGCTACCTTGCCGAAGGCTTCACCATGGTTGCCGTCGGTTCGGACCTTGGCCTTCTTGCGCGGGGCTCGGATGCCCTGATCGCTTTGTTCAACCAGTAGCTTGGAGTCGGAGCCATGGCGATCCCGCCTTACAAAGCGCCATCGCGCAACGCCTACGACATCGTCATCGTCGGCGGAGCGGTTGTCGGCTCGTCCACGGCCTACTGGCTGAGCCAGGCGCTGGGCAGCGGTGCCTCGATCCTCGTGGTCGAGCGCGATAGCAGTTACGAGTTTTCATCGACGGCGCTGTCCACCAGCGCGATCCGGCAGCAATATTCCAATCCGATCAATGTGAAGATCAGCCAGTTCGGCATCGAGATCATCCGCACCTTCCAGGAGCGTATGGCACCTTTCTACAAGGACGAACCGGCGCCCGACCTCGGCTTCAAGGAGCATGGATATCTTTACTGCTGTTCACCCGACGGCGTCGAAGCGGCCCGCGAGCGCGTCGATCTGCAGCGCAGTTTTGGGGCCCACACAGTGTTCCTCGAGCCGGGCCCGCTGAAGGATCGCTTCCCCTGGCTCAATGTGGAGGATCTCGGTGGCGGTTCCTGGGGGGCTAGGGAAGAGGGCTGGTTCGACTCCGTGGGGCTGATGAACGGTTTCCGCCGCGCCGCCCGCGCCAGCGGCGTCGAGTATATCGACAATGCAGCGACAGGGCTGGATATTGCCGATGGACGGGTCATCTCGGTGCGCCTCGCGACCGGCCAGACGGTTCGTTGCGGAACATTGGTCAACGCCGCGGGTCCGCGCGCGCAGCAGGTCGCAGCCATGGCCGGCCTGTCGATCCCGGTCGCGCCCTACAAGCGCTACAGCTTCGTCTTTGCCAGCGCCAACCCGATCCCCGGCCGGATGCCCAACGTCATCGACCTTTCCGGTACATTCGTGCGCCCGGAAGGCGAACTTTTTCTCACCGGCAACACGCCGCAGGGCGAC
>NZ_RZQI01000292.1:0-6497 GCF_003998335.1 Mesorhizobium sp. M7A.F.Ca.CA.002.05.1.1
TCTCAGGCGTCCGACCACTCCGACAGCGCCGCGATCACGCTTTTCAGCTCCGCCCAGCGGCGGATCACCGTCTCGGCGCCGGCCTCGGTGAGCGCGTCGGCATGGCCGGGATAGCTGTGGGCGGCTCCGGTGAAGCCGATCACCCGCATGCCCGCCGCCCTTGCGCCGTGGACGCCGTGCACGGAATCCTCGATGACGAAAGTGTTTGCCGGGTTGGCGTTGAGTTTCTCCGCCGCGAACAGGAACACGTCCGGCGCCGGTTTCGTTTTCCCGGTCGGTGTTTCCATCGCCGAAAAAATCCGGTCGGCGAAAAACGGCAAAAGATGCACCTTCTCCAGCATGAATTCGATCCGCTCGGAGCGTGAATTCGAGCAGACGCAGCGCGGCACGGTTACCGCGGCAACGGCCTCGCGCGCGCCATCGATGGCGCGGACGTCGCTGCGCAGTTTGCGGTCGACCAATTGTTCCTCCCTGTCGATCAGAGAGGCCTGGAAGGGGATGCGGGACTTTTCCTCGACCCGCAGCATGATGTCCTTGAAGGTCAGGCCGGCATAGCTCTCCGAAATCTCCTCAGCCGATATCTCGTATCCTGCCAAGGTCAAAAGCTCGGCGTCGACACGGGCGGCGATGATCTCGGAATCGACGAGCACGCCGTCGCAATCGAAGATGACAAGGTCTGGCTGGGGCATGGTGATCCGGACAATGGGAGGGCGAAGTGGCCTCGGAAGGCTCAGGCGGCGCGGCATACACCAACAGGGCCGCCTTCGCAAATTCGCCCCACCCGTGCCTTGGCCTTCACGGAATATTTACGCTGATCGGTAACCATAACCAGGAGTAAACAGTAACGCGTGCCCTGGGTGTCAGAATGTCTGCCGTGCGTCTTCTCGACGAGCTATCCCACGCCCCCCAGCAATCCGAATGGCTGGACACGATCCTCAAGGGCGACTGCGTCGCCGCGCTCGACCGGCTGCCCGAAAAATCGATCGACGTCATCTTCGCCGATCCGCCCTACAATCTGCAGCTCGACGGCGACCTGCACCGCCCCGACCAGTCGAAGGTCGACGCCGTCGATGACGAATGGGACCAGTTCGAGAGTTTCGAGGCCTATGACGCTTTCACGCGGGCCTGGCTGCTGGCGGCGCGCCGGGTGCTGAAACCCAACGGCACCATCTGGGTCATCGGCTCCTATCACAACATCTTCCGTGTCGGCGCCAAGATGCAGGATCTCGGCTTCTGGATCCTCAACGACGTGGTCTGGCGCAAGACCAACCCGATGCCGAATTTCCGCGGCCGCCGCTTCCAGAACGCGCATGAGACGATGATCTGGGCCACCCGCGACCAGAAGGGCAAGGGGTACACTTTCAACTACGAAGCGATGAAGGCGTCCAACGACGATATCCAGATGCGCTCCGACTGGCTGTTTCCGATCTGCACCGGCGGCGAGCGGCTGAAGAACGACAATGGCGACAAGCTGCACCCGACGCAGAAGCCGGAAGCGCTGCTTGCCCGCATCATGATGGCCTCGACCAAACCGGGCGACATCGTGCTCGATCCCTTTTTCGGCTCCGGCACCACCGGCGCGGTGGCCAAGCGTCTCGGCCGCCATTTCGTCGGCATCGAACGCGAGCAGGCCTATATCGACGCCGCCAACGAGCGCATCGACGCGGTGCGGCCACTGGATGGCGCCGATCTCACCGTGCTGACCGGCAAGCGCGCCGAGCCGCGCGTTGCTTTCGTCAGCCTGATCGACACCGGCCTGATGATGCCGGGTGCGACGCTCTACGACGCCAAGAAGCGCTGGGCCGCCAAGGTGCGCGCCGACGGTACTGTGGCGATCGGCGACAGCGCCGGTTCGATCCACAAGATCGGCGCCGAAGTGCAGGGGCTGGATGCCTGCAACGGCTGGACCTTCTGGCATTATGAGCGCAGCGGTGGCCTGACCCCGATCGACGAGCTTCGCCGCATCGCGCGGCTCGGCATGGAGCGGGCAGGGGCCTGAACCCCTGCCAATTGCTTCGAATGCCGTTGATTCAAAGGCTCAACGGATCGCGCGAAGTGATTCAAATCAAGCCTTGATTCCGAGACGTTCGAGGTCTGCTTGAAGCGTCTCTGCATCGGTGAACAGCACCGACTGCCAGCCTGCCGCCTTCGCGCCATCGACGTTCTTCTGGCTGTCATCGATGAACAGCGTGGCCGCCGGTTCGAGGCCGAATGCGGCGACGTGGTGATCGTAGATGCCGCGATCCGGCTTGATCATGCCGATCTCGCCCGAGATGGTGACGCCGCGCGGGCGGTTGAGGAAATCGAAGCGCTCGCGGGCTTCGGCCAGCGTGTCGCTGGCGAAGTTGGTCAGCATGGTCACGTCGTGGCCGCTCTCGATCAGACCGAGCATGATGGCGACACTGTCGTCATAGGCATGTGGAACCATCTCGTGCCAGTGGCGGCGGAACCCGCGGATGTTTTCCGCGTGATCGGGATGGTCCGCGATCAGCAGCGCCTCGGCCTCTTCCCAGGTGCGGCCGCGATCCTGCTCGATGTTCCAATCATGCGTGCAGACATTGTCGAAAAACCACTTTCTCTCTTCGGCATCCGGAATGAGGCGGCTGAACGGAATGTTGGGATCGTAGTGGATCAGCACTCTGCCGATGTCGAAAACGATGTGGCGTATTTCAGTCATGGGGCCTCTTTGCACTGTGTGGCGACGGCTTTTTCGTCGCGCCGGGTATCGCAGCCTCGATTGCCTTTTTCATGACAGTCGGCAGCGCCTCGCCGGAAATCTCGTGAGCGAGCGACCAGAAATGCCCGTCTGGCGCATCACCTTTGATGTGAGCGTGAAAGACTTCGAGTTGGAGAGCGAAATGCGTGAAGACATGCGCAATGCGGCCCGCATACCGCCAGTCGCCGGGAAAGGGCGCGGCCGCTTCCGTGGTCGCCCCATCGATCCGCGCGGTCCAGCCCGTCGTCGGCACCTCGGTCATGCCGCCGAGCAAACCCTTCTCCGCCCGTTTGCGCAGAAGGATGGCGCCGTCGGCCCGCACGGCGACAAAGGCCGCGCCGTGCCGCTGCGGCTTGTCGGCCTTGGGCAGGCGCACCGGGAAGTGCTCGGGATCGCCTGAAACGACCGCGCTGCAGTCTTCGCGCAGCGGGCATAGCATGCAGCGCGGCCGGCGTGGCGTGCAGATGGTGGCGCCGAGATCCATCATCGCCTGGGCGAAGTCGCCAGGCCTTGTCCCGGGCACCATGCGCTCGACATGGGCACGGATTTCGGGCTTGGCTTCGCTGAGCGGGGTTGCGATCGAAAACAGCCGGGAGATGACGCGTTCGACATTGCCGTCGACAACGGCGGCGGGACGGTCGAAGGCAATCGCCGTGATGGCCGCCGACGTATAGGCGCCGATGCCTGGCAGTTCTCTCAAAGCCGTTTCCGTGTCGGGAAACCGGCCGCCACGCGCGGCCACAAGATCGGCACACGCCTTGAGATTGCGGGCGCGGGAGTAGTAGCCGAGCCCGGCCCAGGCCTTCATCACGTCCTCCGCAGGCGCCGCGGCCAGCGCCTCGACATCGGGCCATTTCTCGACGAAAATCCGGAAATAGGCCTTCACCGCTTCGACGGTGGTCTGCTGCAGCATGACCTCGGAGAGCCAGATACGGTAGGGATCAGGCCGCACGCCGCGCGCATGCTCACGAGGCGTGATGCGCCACGGCAATTCACGGTGGTGCACGTCGTACCAGCCTAGCAGGCGGGACGCGATATGCCCGGATGCAGCTCTGCTGCTATCTCCGGATGCAGCTCTGCTGCTGTCCCCGGATGTGGCTTTGCCACTATCCCAGGATACGGTCTTGCGGGTCTGGTCTGCTGGTGCCATTGATCTGTATCGGCCTGGCCGGTATCTGCTGGGGTCTTGGCTGGAGGACGTACATGGCAGGCAGAACGCCCTACGGCAATCCCGTCCCGGTCAGCGATCTCGCGACCAGGATCCTCGATCCGGTGCTGCGCAAGCGGGCTGGCATTTCGATCGGCCTCGTCCAGTCATGGGACGAGATCGCCGGCCCGCGGCTGGCCAGCCATTCGCGCCCCGAAAAAATCCAGTGGCCGCGCCGTATGCATGAGGACGATCCGTTCGAGCCGGCCGTGCTGGTCATTGCCTGCGAAGGCATGGCGGCACTTCATCTGCAGCACGAGACGGGCGAGATCATCAACCGGGTCAACGCCTTCCTCGGCTTCACCGCCATCAATCGCATCAGGATCCTGCAGAAGCCGGTGACAACCGACAAAGGAAGGCGCAAACCGGCCCTGAGGCCGCTGACGGCGGCTGAGAAGACGAAATTGTCGGGAACTGTCGGCCTGGTCGATAATGATGAACTGCGCGCCTCGTTGGAGAAACTTGGCGCGACCATTATTGGGGAGAGAAAATCATAGGCGTCTTGAAGAAAGTCATGGATTCGTCGTCACTATCTCGCATTCGTGATCGCCCTTGTCAGGTTTCGCGATTGGATTGGGGATCGAGATGCCTTAATTCGCGCCAACTCTCGCCTTTTCGTGTCTTTGCATTGCAAAATCCAACCCTTGTCAGGTGATTCGTATGAACCGTCCCCCGTTTGGCCAAAGCTTGTCTCGCAGAAACGTCCTGTCTTCGCTGGCCGCCATTCCGGCGGTGGCCCTGCTCGCCGCCTGCAGCGACTCTGGCGAGGAGGCGAAGGCCGCGGATGTGAAACCTGCGGCCCCGGCCGCCCCCGCGACGCCGGCCACGCCGGCCGCCGCCACCGCGCCGGAAGCCCAGGGCACCGTGGACATGGCGGAACTGATGAAGCCGGGTGCGCTGCCCGACAAACAGCTTGGCAAGGACGACGCCAAGGTCACCATCGTCGAATACGCCTCGATGACCTGCCCGCACTGCGCGCATTTCGCCGAGACCACCTTTCCGGACCTGAAGACCAAGTACATCGACACCGGCAAGGCGCGCTACATCCTGCGCGAATTCCCGTTCGATCCGAGTGCCGAAGCCGGTTTTATGCTGGCGCGCTGCGCCAAGGACAACTACTACCCTATGGTCGACGTCCTGTTCAGGCAGCAGGCGAACTGGGCTGGCGTTCAGAACACCAAGGATGCACTGCTGCAAATCTCGAAGCTCGCCGGTTTTACACAGGAGTCCTTCGAGGCCTGCTTGACGGACCAGAAACTTCTGGACGATGTGAGATCGGTCCAGAAGCGTGGCGCCAATGAATTCAAGGTCGACTCGACACCGACCTTCTTCATCAACGGTAAGACCTACAAGGGGGCGATGTCGATTGAGGAAATGTCGGCCATCATCGACCCTCTGCTCTGACGTCCAGTCAGCCCTGAGGCGGCGGCGCTTCGGCGTGCGCGGCTTCCGGTCGTGCCGCGAATTCTCATCGCAAAACCACGGTAATCCGCTTAGTGGGCGGCGCGAATGAAGTTTTCGCGCCTTCGCCTCCTCGGTTTCAAGTCCTTCGTCGAGCCCGGCGAGTTCGTCATCGAACGCGGACTGACCGGCATTGTCGGGCCGAACGGCTGCGGCAAGTCGAACCTTGTCGAGGCGCTGCGCTGGGTGATGGGCGAAAGCTCCTACAAGAACATGCGCGCGTCCGGCATGGACGACGTCATCTTTTCCGGCTCGGGCACGCGCCCGGCACGCAACACCGCCGAAGTCACACTTTTCCTCGACAACAGTGACCGCTCGGCGCCCGCTGCCTTCAACGATGCCGACGAATTGCAGGTGTCGCGCCGCATCGAGCGTGAGGCCGGCTCGCTTTACCGTATCAACGGCAAGGAGGCGCGCGCCAAGGACGTGCAGCTTCTGTTCGCCGACCAGTCGACCGGCGCGCGTTCGCCGTCGATGGTCGGTCAGGGCCGCATCGGCGAACTGATCCAGGCCAAGCCGCAGGCACGCCGCGCGCTGCTCGAAGAGGCAGCAGGCATTTCCGGCCTGCACACCCGCCGCCACGAGGCAGAACTGCGGCTGAAGGCGGCCGAGCAGAACCTCGAACGACTGGACGACGTCGTCGGCGAGCTGGAAAGCCAGATCGAAAGCCTGAAGCGCCAGGCGCGCCAGGCCTCCCGCTTCAAGAACCTGTCGGCCGATATCCGCAAGGCCGAAGCGACGCTGTTGCATCTGCGCTGGACGCTGGCCAAGACCCAGGAAGGCGAGGCGCGTTCGGCGCTGGCGGTTGCGACAGCCCTTGTCGGCGACCGCGCCGCGGCCCAGATGGCCGCCGCCAGGGAGCAAGGTATCGGTGCTCACCGATTGCCGGATTTGCGCGACGCGGAAGCCGCCGCCGCTGCTGCCTTCCAGCGCCTGTCGATCGCCAAGTCGCAGATCGAGGAGGAAGCCGGCCGCATCCGCGCCCGTCAGAGCGAACTCGAGCGCCGGCTACAGCAGCTCGACGGCGATATCGCACGTGAAGAGCGCATGGTCCGCGACAATGCGGACATTCTCGAGCGCCTTCGCACCGAAGAGGCGGCACTCAATTCGGAA
>NZ_RZQI01000293.1:0-6469 GCF_003998335.1 Mesorhizobium sp. M7A.F.Ca.CA.002.05.1.1
TCCTCGATGACATGCGATTCGCGATGGGCAAAGGAAATGCCGCCCGGCTTGTTGTAAGCGGTGAGCGCCAGCGAGTTGGCGGCCGTGCCGGTGGCGACGAAGAACACCGCGACCTCGCGTTCGAAAATCTCACTGAAGCGCTGGTAGACTGCCCGGTCGAGCGCACCGTCGCCATAGGCGGTGGAAAAGCCGCCGGCATTGGCCGACAGGCCGGCGGCAATATTGGGATGGGCGCCTGCCCAATTGTCGGAAGCGAAGAACATGCATCTGCCTATGTCTTGGGAGGTCGGGGGGTTGGGGAAATCGGGTTTTGGGGAAATCAGTCTGAAGTTGACCGGTTTCGCGAGCGGACCGCAAGGGGCCAGGCGCCGGAAAAACAGTAAAGCCAGCCAACCGGCAAAGCCCAGGTCGACGACTGAAGCTTACGTTTTTCCCGGACTTGACGACATTTTCTGTCGCGGAAAGCCCAAGTTTTTTGTGAATCGGTCTTGTGTGCGTCCCAGATTTCTGCCATAAAAATTTAGGACAGTAGTGCTGTCTTATTTTGTCGCACAAAACGAGCCGGATTGGCGTATCATTGGGCCTCTCCGGCTGTTGCCGCGAGCGACAGGTGGACAGCCAGACTCTGGCCTGTACGATTACCAGATGCGTTCCATGCGGAAAGCCGCCTGGTTCGGCAAGGATTTCGCAAGACGTGCCACAAGGATCAGGGTGAGCCAAGCGCTTGCCGAGGCAAACCAGCGCCTGAATGGCTGGGAATGGAGGACAGGAGATGACGGACATGACGCACTCTGCGACGAACGGCCAGGCCGCGCAGACGAAAGCGGCAACCGTCAAAACCACCTTGCGATCCAATATTAGCCGAACCGCCAACGGCTTTTCCGCCCAGGGCCTCTACGATCCGCGCAACGAGCATGACGCCTGCGGCGTCGGCTTCATCGTCAATATGAAGGGCGTGAAGTCGCATCAGATCGTCAAGGACGGGCTGGCTGTGCTCGAAAACCTGACGCATCGCGGCGCCGTTGGCGCCGATCCGCTGGTCGGCGATGGCGCCGGCGTGCTGGTGCAGCTTCCCGACCAGTTCTTCCGTGAGGAGATGACGGCCCAGGGCATCGAGCTGCCGCCGGCGGGTCAGTACGGCGTCGGACACTGGTTCATGCCGCAGGACGCGGCCCTTCGCGCCCATATCGAGGACATCATTGTCGAATCGGCGCAATCCGAGGGGCTTCCGCTCATCGGTTTCCGTGACGTGCCCGTCGACAATTCGTCGCTTTCGAAGGCGCCTGACATCGTGGCATCCGAGCCGTTCCATCGGCAGATCTTCATCGGCCGCACGCCAGACATTACCGATGACGAGGAATACGAGGCCAGGCTCTATCTGCTGCGCAAGGTGATATCGGGCCGCATCTACGCCGAGAACGATAACAAGGACATCGGCGCCTATTGCGTGTCGCTGTCGGCGCGCACCATCGTCTACAAGGGCATGTTCCTGGCCTACCAGGTCGGCGCCTATTACAAGGACCTGATCGATCCGCGCTTCGAGACCGCGCTGATCCTCGTCCACCAGCGCTTCTCGACCAACACCTTCCCGTCTTGGAAGCTGGCGCATCCCTACCGCATGGTCGCCCACAATGGCGAGATCAACACCGTGCGCGGCAACAACAACTGGATGGCTGCGCGCCAGGCGTCGGTCGATTCCGAACTGTTCGGCAACAACATCTCGAAGCTGTGGCCGATTTCCTATGACGGCCAGTCCGACACCGCCTGCTTCGACAATGCGCTCGAGTTCCTGTTCCAGGGCGGGTACAGGCTCAGCCATGCCATGATGATGCTGATCCCGGAAGCCTGGGCGGGCAACAAGCTCATGGATGCCGATCGCAAGGCCTTCTACGAATACCATGCGGCACTGATGGAGCCGTGGGACGGGCCGGCGGCGGTGGTTTTCACCGATGGCCGCCAGATCGGCGCCACGCTCGACCGCAATGGCCTGCGCCCGGCACGCTACATCGTCACCGATGACGACCGCGTCATCATGGCCTCGGAAGCCGGCGTGCTGCCGGTGCCCGAGGAGAAGATCGTCAAGAAGTGGCGGCTGCAGCCAGGCCGGATGCTTCTGATCGACCTGGAGAAGGGGCGTATCGTCTCCGACGAGGAGCTCAAGTCGGAGATCGCGACCAAGCATCCCTACAAGACCTGGCTCGCCAACACGCAGCTCATTCTCGAAGATTTGAAGCCGGTCGAGCCGCGCGCGCTGCGCAAGGATGTCAGCCTGCTCGATCGCCAGCAGGCATTCGGCTATAGCCAGGAAGACACCAAGCTGTTGATGTCGCCGATGGCGACGACAGGCCAGGAAGCGGTGGGCTCGATGGGCACCGACACGCCGATCTCGGCGATGTCGGACAAGTCGAAGCTGCTCTACACCTACTTCAAGCAGAACTTCGCCCAGGTCACCAACCCGCCGATCGATCCGATCCGCGAGGAGCTGGTGATGAGCCTGGTGTCCTTCATCGGGCCGCGGCCCAACATCTTCGACCTGGTCGGAAATTCGCGCCGCAAGCGGCTCGAGGTGCGCCAGCCGATCCTGACCAATGGCGATCTCGAAAAGATCCGTTCCATCGGCCACACCGAGGACCGTTTCGACACCAAGACGATCGACATCACCTATGGCTCGGCCGAAGGGGCCGCGGGCATGCAGGGCGCCATCGACCGGTTGTGCGAGCGGGCGGAGGCGGCGGTCGCCGGCGGCTACAACATCATCATCCTGTCCGACCGCCAGGTCGGGCCGGACCGCATCGCCATCCCGGCGCTGCTGGCTACGGCCGCGGTCCATCATCACCTGATCCGCAAGGGGCTGCGCACCTCGGTCGGCCTCGTCGTCGAATCCGGCGAGCCGCGCGAAGTGCATCATTTCTGCTGCCTTGCCGGCTATGGCGCCGAGGCGATCAATCCGTACCTTGCCTTCGACACGCTGCTCGACATGCACAAGCGTGGCGAACTGCCGAAGGAAGTGGACGCCTACGAGGTCGTTTCGCGCTACATCAAGTCGATCGGCAAGGGCATCCTCAAGGTGATGTCCAAGATGGGCATCTCGACCTACCAGTCTTATTGTGGCGCGCAGATTTTCGACGCCATCGGCCTGAAGACCGATTTCGTGCAGCAATACTTCACCGGCACCGCGACGCTGATCGAAGGCGTCGGGCTGGACGAGATTGCGGCAGAGACGCTCAGCCGCCACAATGACGGTTTCGGCAACGACCCCGTGCTGCGCAACAGCCTCGAGGTCGGCGGCGAATACATGTTCCGCATGCGGGGCGAGGCGCATATCTGGTCGCCCGACGCGGTCGCCACCTTGCAGCACGCCGTGCGCCAGGGGTCGTGGGAAACGTTCAAGGACTATTCCGCCCAGATCGACAGCGAGACGGCCCGCGCCCAGACCATTCGTGGCCTGTTCAAGATCAAGCTGGCCGGAGAGACCGGCCGCAAGAAGGTGGCGCTCGACGACGTCATGTCAGCGGCCGACATCGTCAAGCGGTTCTCGACCGGGGCGATGTCGTTCGGGTCGATCTCGCGCGAAGCGCATACCACGCTGGCGCGCGCGATGAACCAGATCGGCGGCAAGTCGAACACCGGCGAGGGCGGCGAAGAGGCCGACCGCTATCTGCCGCTGCCTGGCGGCGGCAAGAACCCCGAACGCTCGGCGATCAAGCAGATCGCCTCGGGCCGTTTCGGCGTCACGGCCGAATACCTCGTCAATTCCGACATGATGCAGATCAAGGTGGCGCAGGGTGCCAAGCCCGGCGAGGGCGGCCAGCTGCCCGGCCACAAGGTCGACGCGACCATCGCCAAGGTCCGGCATTCGACGCCGGGCGTCGGCCTGATCTCGCCGCCGCCGCATCACGACATCTATTCGATCGAGGATCTGGCACAGCTGATCTACGACCTGAAGAACGTCAATCCGGCGGCCGACGTGTCGGTCAAGCTGGTGTCGGAAGTCGGCGTCGGCACGGTTGCGGCGGGCGTCGCCAAGGCACGCGCCGACCACATCACCATTTCGGGCTATGATGGCGGCACTGGCGCCTCGCCGCTGACCTCGCTCAAGCATGCCGGCAGCCCATGGGAAATGGGCCTTGCCGAGACGCACCAGACGCTGGTGCTGAACGGCTTGCGGTCGCGCGTCGCGCTGCAGGTCGACGGCGGCTTGCGCACGGGGCGCGACGTTATCATCGGTGCGCTGCTTGGCGCCGACGAGTTCGGCTTCTCGACCGCGCCGCTGATCGCGGCCGGCTGCATCATGATGCGCAAGTGCCATCTCAACACCTGCCCGGTCGGCGTCGCGACGCAGGATCCGGTGCTGCGCAAGCGCTTCAAGGGCACGCCCGAGCATGTCATCAACTTCTTCTTCTACGTGGCGGAAGAGGTGAGGGAGCTGCTCGCCGAGATGGGTTACACCCATATCGACCAGATCATCGGCGACAGTGATCTTCTGGAGAAGCGCGACCTGATCGTGCACTGGAAGGCGCGCGGGCTCGATTTCTCGAAGATGTTCTTCAAGCCGGATGCGCCGCATGAGGCGGTGCACTGGACCGAGCGCCAGAAGCACCCGATCGACGACGTGCTCGACCGCAAGCTGATCGAGCTGGCAAAGCCTGCGCTCGAAAGCAAGCTGCCGGTCAAGATCGAGGTCGATATCCGCAATGTCGACCGCTCGACGGGCGCCATGCTGTCGGGTGAAGTGGCCAAGCGCTTCAAGCACAAGGGCCTGCGCGAGGACACCATCCAGGTGAAGCTGACCGGCACTGCCGGCCAGTCCTTCGGCGCCTTCCTGGCGCGCGGCATCTCGTTCGAGCTTGTCGGCGCCGGCAATGACTATGTCGGCAAGGGCCTGTCGGGCGGCCGCATCGTCATCCGGCCGCCGGAAGAGGCCAAGATCGTCGCCGCCGAGTCCATCATCGTCGGCAATACGGTGCTCTATGGCGCCACCGAGGGCGAGGCCTACTTTGCCGGCGTCGCCGGCGAGCGTTTCGCCGTGCGCAATTCGGGCGTCGCCGCCGTCGTCGAAGGCGTCGGCGACCATGGCTGCGAGTACATGACGGGCGGCATCGTCGTCGTCATCGGCAAGACCGGCCGCAATTTCGCCGCCGGCATGTCGGGCGGCGTCGCCTATGTGCTCGACGAGGCGGGCGATTTCGCCGAGCGCTGCAACATGGCGATGGTCGAGCTGGAGCCGGTTCCGGAAGAAGACGATCTGATGGAAAGGCTGCTGCACCATGGCGGCGACCTCGATCACAAGGGTCGCGTCGACGTCTCCGGCGACATGACCAGCCATGACGAGGAGCGGCTTTACCAGCTGATTTCCAACCATGTGCATTACACCGGGTCGGTGCGCGGCCGCGAGATTCTCGACGACTGGACGATTTTCCGGCCGAAGTTCCGCAAGATCATGCCGGTCGAATACCGCCGCGCCCTGATCGAGATGGAACGCATGCGCATGGGCGTCGCGGCGGAATAGGCTTTGCAATTGCCGGGGAGCCCAGGCTTCCCGGCCCATCTTCATCGACAGTTTGACCTCCGGCGCAAGGTTGCCATGGCTGCCTCAAGGGGTTAACGGGTGCGGCGAAAACCGCACCATCTGGACAGCAGGAACTGGACTATGGGCAAGGTAACAGGCTTTCTCGAAATCGACCGGCAGGTGCACAAGTACCAGCCGGCCTCCGATCGCATCCGGCATTTCCGTGAATTCACGCTGCCGATGTCCGACAAGGAGGTCGAGAAACAGGCCGCGCGCTGCATGGATTGCGGCATTCCGTTCTGCCATGGGCCGACGGGCTGCCCGATCCACAACCAGATCCCGGACTGGAACGACCTCGTCTACAATGGCGACTGGGACAACGCGATCCGCAACCTGCATTCGACCAACAATTTCCCGGAGTTCACCGGCCGCATCTGCCCCGCGCCCTGCGAGGAAGCCTGCACGCTGAACCTCGAGGACATCCCCGTCGCCATCAAGACGGTCGAGCAGGCGATCGCCGACAAGGCTTACGAGACCGGCCATATCAGGCCCTATCCGCCGGAGAAGAAGACCGGCAAGCGCGTCGCCGTCATCGGCTCCGGCCCGGCCGGCATGTCGGCTGCCCAGCAGCTCGGCCGCGCCGGCCACGACGTCCATGTCTATGAGCGCGAGAGCCGGCCCGGCGGGTTGATGCGTTACGGCATTCCCGACTTCAAGATCGAGAAGCACTATATCGACCGGCGCATCGAGCAGATGCAGGGCGAGGGCGTCACCTTCCATTGCGGCGTCAATGTCGGCGTCGACAAGCCGGTTGCCGAGCTGCTCGCCGAACATGACGCCGTGCTTTATTGCGGCGGTTCCGAAACGCCGCGCGCGGCCGGCATTCCCGGCGACGATCTCGGCGGCGTGCATGACGCGATGCCCTATCTGGTGCAGCAGAACCGGCGTGTCGGCGGCGAA
>NZ_RZQI01000294.1:0-6468 GCF_003998335.1 Mesorhizobium sp. M7A.F.Ca.CA.002.05.1.1
CTTCTCGCCTCTCACTCGGCCTGTTCCATGCAGCACGGCCAGAAGATCACCCGCCAGCCGAAGGAACTGCTGGCCAAGGCCGGCTTCATCGTGCGCGAGCCGCGTGAAGGACATCTCTGCTGCGGCTCCGCCGGCACCTACAACATCCTGCAGCCCGAGATCTCGGCCAAACTGCGCGACCGCAAGGTGAAAAACATCGAGGCGACGGGGGCTTCGATCGTCGCCACCGGCAACATCGGCTGCATCACCCAGATCGCTTCCGCCGCGAAGCTGCCGGTGGTGCACACGATCAAGCTGCTCGACTGGGCCTATGGCGGACCAAAGCCGGAAGGCGTTCGGGAAGAGAGCCTGATCGCCGCGGAGTAGGGCGCCAGCCCCAGCGCTACTCTGCCGCGAGCCTGTCCGCCGTACCGTAGGTCGCCTCATAAAGCGCACGCTGGCGGCTGAGCGCCACCATGGTGTTGCGCAGCAGGATGGCGACCGTGATCGGGCCGACACCGCCCGGCACCGGTGTGATCCAGGAGGCGACCTCGCGCACGCTTTCGGTGTCGACGTCGCCGACGATGCGGCTGGAGCCGTCGGGGCCGATTTCGGAATTGATGCCGATGTCGATGACGGCAGCACCCGGCTTGACCATGTCGGCCTTGATCAGCCGCGGCTTGCCGACGGCGACGAACAGCGCATCGGCACGTCGCGCATGGGCGGCGACCGACCGCGTCATGTGATGGCACACGGTCACCGTCGCGCCTTCGCTCATCAGCAGGAAGGCGATCGGCTTGCCGACGATTTCCGAATGGCCGACGATGACGACTTCCAGTCCCTTGAGGTCGAGGCCGGTTTCCTTGAGCAGTTCGACCGAGGCGGCCGCCGTGCAAGGCGCGAGATCGAGCTGATTGTAGACGATGTTGCCGATCGAGGCCGGATGCATGCCTTCGACATCCTTGAGCGGATGCACCGCCGCCTGCAATGTCCTGATCGGGATATGCACCGGGACCGGCCGCTGGATGATGATGCCGGTGACGCGCGGATCGGCATTCAGGCCGTGAATGGCCGCTTCCAACTCGCCTGCCGTGATGGTGGCGGGAAAGCGCCGCTCCTCGAAATCGATGCCGGCGAGCTCAGCCTTGGCGCGCTGGTTGCGCACATAAACATCCACCGCATCGGTGTCTCCGACGGTGATCGAGACCAGCTTGGGGGGAAAACCCTCGGCTTTGGCGATCGCTGCGTCCTCGGCAACGGCGGCGATGATGCGCTGGGCGACCGGGCCGCCCTTGAGATAACGGCTGTCTTCGGACAGGGGCATGGGTGAACTCTTTTGTGGAACTAGCCACCGAGATAGCAAAAGAATGCGGTAAAGGGCAGCATGAAAGCGAACCGCTATGCCCGTTGCGCGACGCGTGGGTGACCTTTGCCCTCGATTTCTGCTCAAAAACGGAAAGGGCAGCGCGGTTTCCCGTGCTGCCCTTCCTGACCGGCCGCATCCCCATACGGCCCGTCCCCCGTTATCCCTAAACTGGCCTCGAAAAGCGGACTGCTTTGCTGGCCAGGTGATTCGCAAGGATTATTATATCACCTCGACCGTGGTTCCGACATTGACCCGCTCATAAAGGTCGACGACGTCCTCGTTGCGCATGCGGATGCAGCCTGACGACACCGCGCCGCCGATCGTCCACGGCTGGTTGGTGCCGTGGATGCGGTATTCGGTCGTGCCGAGGTAGAGCGCGCGGGCGCCAAGCGGGTTCTCCGCGCCGCCGGCAAGATAGGTCGGCAAATAGCGGCCCTTGGCGGCTTCGCGCTTGATCATCTGCGCCGGCGGGCGCCAGTCCGGCCACTCGCGCTTGCTGGTGATCTTGTGCGTACCCGACCATTCGAAGCCCGGCTTGCCGGTGCCGACGCCATAGCGCCTTGCCTTGCCGTTCTTCTCGACGAGGTAGAGGAAGTTCTGGGTGGTGTCGATGACGATCGTGCCCGGCTTCTGGCCTCCGTCATAGTCGACTTCCTGCGGCAGGTAGATCGGGTTGATCTGAGGACGCGCGAGCATGCGCTTGGCCGGCGGCTGCACCGCCGCCGTCTGCACCCGGTCGGGCTGCGCCAGGCGCAGGCGCCGCTGTTGCTGCACCACCTGGCGGTTCTGGCGCACGATGCCGGGTGCCTGGCCAAGCTGCAGCACCCAGGGTGCGGAAAGGTCGGGGCTCACCATTACCGGCGGCCTGTCGGCATAGCGGTCGCCGGCGGTGGAGGGTGTGACGCCGGCGGCAAACACAGCCACGGCGCCGAGCACGGGAAACAGAACTGTCTTCATCGTAACGCACCTTGATCGTCTGATACAAAACGGGTGGAAACGTCCTCCCGGTTCGGCGATCATTGGCGCGCAAGCAGCAACCGAAACATGAATCGGAATGCGTAAAATGCGGAACTGTCGGTAAACCTTTTGGTGTGGTTACCGCAGGGTTCAGGAATCTGGTAAAGCCGCAGTAAATGCCGCGCAAAAGCGCGTTAACGAACGGATTTTGGCTTATGGACAAGGAAAACACCGGCCTGCTCGCCGGTCCCGACGGTGTCGCGCGCTGCTTCTGGCACGGCAATCTGCCCGACTATCTGCACTACCACGATCATGAATGGGGCCGGCCTGTGGCCGACGACCGCAGGCTGTTCGAAAAGATCTGCCTCGAAGGCTTTCAGTCGGGCCTGTCGTGGCTGACCATCCTGCGCAAGCGGGAGAATTTTCGCGAAGCCTTCGCTAATTTCGAGTTCGACAAGGTCGCCGCCTTCACCGACAAGGATGTCGAACGCCTGCTCGGCAATGCCGGCATCATCCGCCATCGCGGCAAGATCGTCTCGACCATCAACAACGCCAAGCGCGCCCGCGAAATGGCCGACGAATTCGGCTCGCTGGCCGCCTGGTTCTGGAAGTTCGAACCCGGTAAGGACGAGCGGCCGCAAATCGTCGACCTCGCCCATCTGCGCGCCAACCCGACAACGGCCGTCTCGGTGCGGATTTCGAAGGAGCTGAAGAAACGCGGCTGGAGCTTTGTCGGCCCGACCACGGTCTACGCCTTCATGCAGGCCATGGGCCTGGTCAACGACCACCTCGAGGGCTGCGTCTGCCGCAAAGAGGTCGAGAAGCAGCGGAAGGCTTTCAGGCGGCCGAAATAGGCTCAGGTGCCGTTGGCGCTGGCCAGCACCAGGCCGGCGACGATCGCCACCACCGTGGCCACGGTCGGATAGATCACCAGCAGGCCGGTCATCAACGCGTCGCGCATGGATGGTCCCTTGCCGGTCTCGCCGGGCACTTCGAACGGGCCGGCAGCCTGGCTGATCATTTTCGGGGCGTTGATGTCGGCCGGGCGCAGGCGTGCGGGCAATTCGGCATCGCTGTCGATGGCGTGGAATCTTGCTGTGCTGGTCATGGCCGCGAACCCCTCATTTCCCGCGCTTTATCGGCGACGATTGTGTCGGCACAATGCCGTACCCGTGGCGGGATTGTTTCATTTTCGCTGCGTTTTGTTTCAGAGCTTGGCTCGGTGGTAGGCCCAAATCTTGGTCGTTCTGCGCCGCCCCTCATCGCCCTGCCGGGCACTTCTCCCCGTATAGCGACGGGGAGAAGGACGCCCTCGTCGATGGTTTCGCCAGTCGTCCAGGTTGCAAGAGAATGCCCGAGTCCGCGTTCAGCTCTCTTCTCCCCGTCACTATACGGGGAGAAGGTGCCGGCAGGCGGATGAGGGGCGGCGCTGTACTTGCAAAGCTATCGAACTGTTCCTAGCCACCTCGTAGAGAGGGTGCAAACCCTTGCTGGTCCTCGCCGCTTCGGTTAGGACACGCCCACTCGCAATATGTCATCGATTACTTAGCAAAAAAGACCCCAGCTCATGGCCGACAAATCGGAAAAGACGAAAGCGCGACTGCCGCGCGGTTTTGCCGACCGCAGCGCCGAGGACATCCGCGCCGTCGAGAAGATGATGGCGACGATCCGCTCGGTCTATGAGCTTTACGGTTTCGAACCGGCAGACCAGCCGCTGATCGAATACACCGATGCGCTCGGAAAATTCCTGCCCGACCAGGACCGGCCGAACGAAGGCGTGTTCTCCTTCCAGGACGATGACGACCAGTGGCTGTCGCTGCGCTACGACCTGACCGCGCCGACGGCCCGTTTCGTCGCCGAGAATTACGAGCGCCTGCCCAAGCCTTACCGCAGCTATCGCTCCGGCTGGGTGTTCCGCAACGAGAAGCCAGGCCCCGGCCGCTTCCGCCAGTTCATGCAGTTCGACGCCGACACGATCGGTACGCCGGGCGTGGCCGCCGACGCCGAGATGGCGATGATGATGGCCGACGTCATGGAAGCGCTCGGCATCAAGCGCGGCGACTACGTCATCCGCGTCAACAACCGCAAGGTGCTGGATGGCGTGCTGGAGGCGATCGGCCTCGGCGGTGAGGAGAATGGCGGCCGCCGGCTGACGGTCCTGCGCGCGATCGACAAGCTGGACAAGCTCGGGCCGGAAGGCGTGAAGCTTTTGCTTGGCCCGGGCCGCTGGGACGGCGGCAAGGAGGGCGAAGGCGACTTCGCCAAGGGCGCCGGGTTGAACAACGGGCAAGCCGAGGCGGTTCTTCTCGCGACTGCGAGGACCATACAAGCCGGCCAGGATTCCACGGTCAGTTCGAACGCCATCTACCAGGAAGGCGTCGGCGAACTCGCCACGATTAAAGCGCTGGTCAGGGCGGCGGGATATGGCGAGGACCGTATCGCCATGGACCGCTCGGTCGTGCGCGGCCTCGAATACTACACCGGCCCCGTCCTCGAAGCCGAGCTTCTGGCCGAAATCCCCAACGAGGACGGCCAGATCGTACGCTTCGGCTCGGTTGGTGGCGGCGGCCGCTACGATGGCCTTGTTTCCCGCTTCCGCGGCGAGCCTGTGCCGGCGACCGGCTTTTCCATCGGCGTCTCCAGGTTGATGACCGCGCTGAAGAACCTCGGCAAGCTCGACGCCTCGGACGTGATTGCTCCTGTCGTCGTGCTGGTGATGGACAAGGACACCGACAGCCTCGGCCGCTACCAGAAGATGGTGGCGGAGCTGCGCGCCGCCGGCATCCGTTCCGAAATGTATCTCGGCGGCGCCGGCATGAAGGCGCAGCTCAAATATGCCGACCGGCGCGGCTGCCCGGTCGCCATCATCCAGGGCGGCGACGAGCGCGCCAAGGGCGAGCTGCAGATCAAGGACCTGATCGAAGGCGCGCGCATGTCTGCCGAAATCACCGATAACGCCGAATGGCGCGCCGCGCGCCCGGCGCAGGTGACGGTGGCGGAGGGCGAGCTGGTCGCCGAGGTGAAGAAGATTTTGGCGGCGCAGGCCGAGGAGAGGGCGCGTGGCAAGTAGAGGCCGCGTTCTACGGCGCCCCCCTCTGTCCTGCCGGACATCTCCCCCTCTAGGGGGGAGATTGGCAGCTTGGCCGAAGGCATTCTCCTTGCAACCTTTGAGATTGGCGAAAGCCGAGCCGACATCTGATCTACCCCCTAGAGGGGGAGATGCCCGGCAGGGCAGAGGGGGGCGCCGTAGAGCGCCGGCCTTCGCCTGGATCGTTGGCGCCTCTGGTTTGGGACCAGAGGGTCGTGCAGCACTGAGGTCAGCAAGTTGACCTCCCGCACCCCCGCCATCTCCACCGACATCACCAACCTCTTCGCCACGCGCAACACGCACGCCGTCGAGGTCGCCATATTGCAGCCGGCGGACCCCTTCCTCGACATGGCCGGCGAGGATTTGCGCCGCCGCATCTTCCTGACCGAAAGCGAGACCGGCCAGACGCTGTGCCTGCGGCCGGAATTCACCATCCCCGTCTGCCTCGACCACATAAGCTCGCAGGCCGGCACACCCCGCCGATATTCCTATCTCGGCGAGGTGTTTCGACAGCGCCGCGAAGGCGGCAACGAGTTCTTCCAGGCCGGCATTGAGGATCTCGGTGACCGCGATACCGCTGGAGCCGATGCCCGCTCGGTAGCCGACGCGCATGCGCTGCTGTCGCTGGTGCTGCCTGGTCAGGCGCTGGCGATCACGCTAGGCGACCAGACCATTTTCGAGGCGGTTTTTGCTGCCCTCGGCCTGCCGCGCGGCTGGCGCATGCGCCTTGCCCGTGCGTTCGGCTCGGCGCCGATGCTTGAGACGGCTCTCGCCGATCTCGCCAACCCGCCGCGCAACGGCCAGCTTTCCGGGCCGGTCGCCGCCCTCGTCCTCGATGGTGATCTGGACGGTCTTTCCGCCCATATCGCCAGCGGCATGGAAGAGGCGCGCCTGTCGGCGTCCGCCGGACGCGCGCCGTCCGACATTGCCCGGCGGCTGATCGAGAAAGCCGAGTTGCGCAGCGTTCGGTTGTCGAGCGGGGCCTTTTCCGCGCTGAAGGATTTTCTGGCGATCGACGTTCCGCTTGATGGCGCGGCCCAGGCACTGGAGACCTTCGCCACCGGCGCCGGGCTGTCGC
>NZ_RZQI01000295.1:0-6455 GCF_003998335.1 Mesorhizobium sp. M7A.F.Ca.CA.002.05.1.1
AGAAGGGCCAGCACCGCCGTCAGCACCGGGAAGGCGGCGACGATGAGCACATTGGTGCAGAGCGCGGTCCAGGTGAAGATCGGCATTCTCATCATGGTCATGCCAGGCGCGCGCATCTTGACGATGGTGCAGACCAGGTTCACGCCCGACAGCAGCGTGCCGACGCCCGCCACCTGCAGGGCCCAGATATAGTAATCGACACCGACATCGGGACTGTAGCCGATCCCCGACAACGGCGGATAGGCAAGCCAGCCGGTGCGGGCGAATTCGCCGACGAACAGCGACATCATGACGATGACCGCGCCGCCGACCGTCATCCAGAAGCTGAAATTGTTGAGGAACGGAAACGACACGTCGCGCGCGCCGATCTGCAGCGGGACGACGAAATTCATCAGGCCCGTCACCAGCGGCATCGCCACGAAGAAGATCATGATCACGCCGTGCGCGGTGAAGATCTGGTCGTAGTGATGCGAATTGAGATAGCCTTCCGAACCGCCGAAGGCCATCGCCTGCTGGAGCCGCATCATGATGGCGTCGCTGAAGCCGCGCAGCAGCATGACGATGCCGAGCACCATGTACATCACGCCGATGCGCTTGTGGTCGACGCTGGTGAACCATTCGCGCCACAGATAGCCCCAGAGCTTGAAATAGGTCAGCGCGCCGACGAGGGCGATGCCGCCCAGCGCGACGACTATGAAGGTCGCGACCACGATGGGCTCGTGCAGCGGCAGCGACTCGAGCGTAAGCCGGCCGAAGATCGCCTTGAGAAGAGCAGGATTGTCGAACATGTCTTGCGTGGCGCCTCAGGAGTTGAAGGGCGACCGAAGCGTGCCGGTTGCGGAAGGTGACGGCAGTCGGATCGACAGGGGCAGTGGCCGTTGCAGACCAGCGCCGACGATCGGCGTCGAGGTCATCGGCGTGAAGGATTGATCGGCCTTCGAAGCCGCCAGTGCTTCTTCGGTCGTGCATATGCTGGCGACATAGGATGGGGCAGGGCCGAATATCGTGCCGCGCCGGGCGAACTTGTCGTACAGTAGCGGAAGGGTGTTGCGGATGCCGGCCATTCCCAGACCGCCCTTGGCATCGATCTGCGACATCTCGCTCATGCACATCTTGCCGGGCTCGACGCACATGTTGAGGATCGCCTTGTAGAGATCGGCATCCACCGCCGCATAGTGGCGCACGGGTTGGTTCTCGCTGGGCTGTTCGAGCTCCAGATAGCCGTTTCGGTCGAGCTTGCCGCCGCCGTCCTTTGCCTTCGCGATCCATGCCTGGAAACCGGCGTCGTCCAGGCCGTGGAACGCGAACCGCATTCCCGAGAAGCCGGCGCCGCTGTAGTTGGCGGAGAACCCTTCATAGTCGCCGGACTTGTTTATGACGGCGTGCAGCCTGGTTTCCATACCCGGCATTGCATAGATCTGGCCGGCCAGTGCTGGAATGTAGAAGGAGTTCATCACCGATGCGGAGGTGATGCGAAAGCTGATCGGCCGGTCGACCGGCGCAGCCAGTTCGTTGACCATGGCGACGCCGTACTCCGGATAGATGAACAGCCATTTCCAGTCGAGCGCGACGACTTCGACCTCAAGCGGACGCACGTCCGGCGGCAGCGGCTTGCCGGCCGCTACACGTCCGATCGGACGATAGGGGTCGAGCAGATGGGTGCCCATCCAGGTCACTGCGCCCAGGCAGATTATGATCAGAAGCGGCACCGCCCAAATGACGAGTTCGAGATGGGTCGAGTGGTCCCAATCCGGCTCGTAGCGCGCCTCGCGGTTGGACTGGCGGTATCGCCAGGCAAAGAATATGGTGAGAGCCATCACCGGTATGATGACGATCAGCATCAGTGCCGTGGACACCATCAGCAGGTCGCGCTGCTGCGCGGCGACGTCGCCGGCAGGGTTCATGACGACCATGCTGCAGGAGCCGAGCGATGCCAGCAGGGGCAGCAGGAAAAGGGTACGGAGACGGCTCAATGTATGACCTGTCGGTTGTTCCCCCCAGTGCTAGCCGTACCGCGGCAATGAAGGCATTGGACAATTTGTCCAATGCCGCAATGACGCGGCAGGCCTCATCAAAGCACCTGGCCCGCGCACATGGCAAGCGATCGTAATGAGACCGCGGCGGGGCGACGGAGAATGCTGTGAGCCCAACTTCTAAGATCGAAGCCGACGCAAGACGGATCAACGCGCGGCATCATGAAGTGAAGCCCGGCGAAATCGCCGTTGGCGTCATCATCGGCAGGACGTCGGAATTCTTCGACTTCTTCGTCTACGCGATCGCTTCCGTCATCGTTTTTCCGAAGCTCGTATTTCCTTATGCCGACCCGTTGACCGGCACGCTCTACTCCTTCGCCATCTTCGCGCTTGCCTTCATCGCGCGGCCGATCGGCACGGCGATCTTCACCGCGCTCGACCGCGCCTACGGACGCAGCGCCAAGCTCACCATCGCGCTGTTCCTGCTGGGGACCTCGACCGTGTCGATCGCCTTCGTGCCCGGTTACGACCAGATCGGCCAGGCTTCGGCCTGGCTGCTGGCCATGTTCCGGATCGGTCAGGGACTGGCGCTGGGCGGGACATGGGACGGACTTGCCTCGCTGCTGGCGTTGAATGCGCCCGAAAAGCGCCGCGGCTGGTATGCGATGATCCCGCAGCTGGGCGCACCACTCGGGCTCATCGTTGCCAGCGCCCTGTTTGCATATTTCGTCGGCAACCTGTCGGCCGAAGACTTCTTCAGCTGGGGCTGGCGCTACCCGTTCTTCGTCGCCTTCGCCATCAATGTCGTCGCCCTGTTCGCACGGCTGCGCATCGTGGTGACGCCGGAATACACCAAACTGTTCGAAGGCCAGGAACTGGAGCCGACTTCCGTCCGCGAGACGTTGCGCGCCGAAGGGCGCACTGTCGTGCTCGGCGCCTTCGCGCCGCTGGCGAGTTTCGCCCTGTTCCACATGGTGACGGTGTTTCCTCTGTCCTGGATTTTCCTGTTCACGCGCGAGGGACCGGCACGGTTCCTCGTCATCGAGACGATCGGAGCTTTCTTCGGCCTGGCGGCAATCGCGATCTCGGGCTTCGTCGCCGACCGGGTTGGGCGCTGGCCCTTGCTCGGAGGCTCGGCGGTGGCCATTGCCGTGTTCAGCGGTTTCGCGCCACAGCTGCTCGATGGCGGCTTCGTCGGAGAGTCCGTCTTCATGGTCTTGGGCTTCGTCCTGCTCGGCCTGTCGTTCGGCCAGTCTTCAGGAGCACTCGCCTCGAACTTTTCAAAGACCTACCGCTATACAGGGGCGGCGCTGACCTCGGATCTCGCCTGGCTGTTCGGGGCGGGCTTCGCCCCCATAGTCGCCCTGTTCCTGTCCGCCCATTTCGGGCTGATCTCATCAGGCGCCTATCTGTTGTCGGGAGCGCTATGCACGTTGCTTGCGCTGAGACTCAACCAGCGCCTGGATCGGACGCCCGCTTGAGTGACCTGCTTGGCCAGGGCTGGGGACCTCCCGGCCCAATGACGTTGCACGACAAGACCAACAAACAGAATTTTCTGCTTCTGATTCAACTGCGCTGGATCGCGGTCGGTGGTCAGATCGTGACGATCCTGTTCGTCCGCTACGTGCTCGGCATTGGATTGCCGCTGGTCCCGATGGCGGTGGTGATCCTGCTGCTGATCGCTCTCAATGTCGCCAGCCTGCGCCGGCACAGCAGCCAGGACGCGATCACCAACACCGAGCTGTTTCTTGGACTGCTGCTCGACGTCACCGCGTTGACGGTCCAGCTTTACCTGAGCGGCGGCGCGTCCAATCCCTTCATTTCGCTTTACCTGCTCCAGGTCATCCTGGGCGCGGTGCTGCTGGAGACATGGTCGGTTTGGGCGCTTGTCTTCATTGCAAGCACGTGCTTCATCGCGCTGACTACTTTTTACCGTGAGATCAGCCTGCCCGCCGCACACGGGGCCGGGCTGTTCAGCCTGCACATCCAGGGCATGTTCATCTGTTTCGTCCTGGCGGCAACGCTTCTGGTGCTGTTCATCACCAGGGTCCAGAACAACATTCGCACCCGCGACGCCCATCTTGCGGATTTGCGCCAGCAGTCGGCGGAGGAGGCTCACATCGTCAGGATGGGCCTGCTCGCCTCCGGTGCCGCGCATGAGCTCGGCACGCCGCTGGCCACGCTTTCCGTCATCCTCAATGACTGGCAGCGCATGCCGGCTCTCGAGGCAGATCCGGATCTGGCGCAGGAAATCCGGGAGATGCAGGGCCAGTTGGACCGTTGCAAGAAGATCGTTTCGGGAATCCTGATGTCGTCGGGCGAATTGCGCGGCGAAGGCACGGTTCGCACCTCCGTCGACGCCTTCCTGGCGGAGCTGGTGGCCGAATGGAAGTCGACACGGCTGCCGCAAGGCTTCGAATACACCAGGCGTTTCGGCGCCAACCAGGAGATCGTCTCCGATCCCGCGCTCAAACAGGTGATGTTCAATGTACTGGACAACGCACTTGAAGCGTCGCCTCTATGGGTGGGGTTGACCGTCAGCCGCCAGGCGGACGATCTCATCATCGAAGTTGTCGACGTGGGACCGGGATTTGAAGAAGCCATGCTTGCTGAATTCGGCAAGCCCTATACGTCGACCAAGAACCGGCCAGGTAGCGGGCTCGGCCTGTTTCTGGTCGTCAATGTCATCCGCAAGCTGGGGGGTACCGTCACCGTAAGAAATAGAACCGAGGGGGGAGCTTCGGTTACGTTGCATCTGCCACTGGCTGCTCTGTCTCCACGAGGGCACAATGCCGACTAAACGCACGCTGTTGATCGTCGAGGACGATATCGCCTTTGCCAACGCACTGCGCCGGTCTTTCGAACGGCGTGATTACGAAACGCATAGCTGCCGGAGCGTCGACGGCGTGCATGCGCTGATCGGCACCGTTGCCTTCCAATATGCCGTCGTCGATCTCAAGCTCGCCAGCGGCTCGGGCCTGGAATGCGTCAGGGCGCTGCACGAGCACGATCCTGAAATGCGGATCGTCGTGTTGACCGGCTTTGCAAGCATCGCCACCGCTGTCGAGGCGATCAAGCTCGGCGCCTGCCAGTATCTCGCCAAACCCGCCAACACCGACGACATTGAAGCCGCTTTCGGCCAGGTCGAGGGCAATGCTTCGGTGCCGCTCGCCGAGCGACCAACCTCGATAAAGAACCTCGAATGGGAGCGCATCCACGAAATGCTGGTGGAGGCCGACTTCAACATTTCCGAGACAGCACGACGGTTGGGCATGCACCGCCGGACGCTGGCGAGGAAGCTGGAGAAGAGGCGTGTGAAGTAGGCACGATCTACCGGGCATCGCACATCGTGCCGATACCAATGATAAAATTGATGCCGGCAACAATCGTTACATTCGAACGATGTCCTCCGAAGGGAAAAAATTGGCAGGGCAGGGATTAAAATCCCCACATGCTCCGTAAACAGGACATGAAACCGTCAATGCCACGTTTTGACATCATAGGACAGCTCGGTTCGCTGCGCCGCTATGCGCGCTCGCTGACGCGCGACAGCACCGACGCCGAGGATCTTGTCCATGACGCGCTGGTGCGCGCTTATGAGCGGCGCAGCACGTTCCGCTCCGGCGGAAACCTGCGCGCGTGGCTGCTGTCGATCGTCCACAACACCTTCATCGACAAGATGCGGTCCCGCAAGTCCGAAGCGTCGCGCGTCGAACAGGCTGGATACCTGGCCGACGGCAGCACGCCGGCACCACAGGAACATTCGGTGCGCCTGGCGCAGGTGCGCGAGGCTTTTTTCAGCCTGCCGGAAGAACAGCGTTCAGCGCTGCACCTCGTCGCCATCGAAGGCCTCTCCTATCAACAGGCCGCCGATGCCAGCGGCGTGCCGCTCGGCACGCTGATGTCCCGCATCGGCAGGGCGCGCGCCGCACTGCGCGAGATGGAGGAGCCGGCGAAGGCAAAAAACCACCTCAGGATCGTTGGAGGCCCGTCATGACCGCAACTGTCGATCCCGTGACCGATATCGACCTCGACGCCTATGTCGACGACCAGGTCGACGTCACCCGCCGCATCGAGGTCGAAGCATTCTTGTCCGCTCGCCCGGAGGCGGCGGCGCGTGTGATGTCGGATCTCAGGACCCGCGATGAACTGCGCGTGGCGCTTGCCGGCTCCAAGGGCATGGCGCGCCCTGCGACCGCCGATGCCGCGCGGCGGCTGGAGAGGGGGCTTGCCCGCGGCCGGCTCTTCGGCGTGTTGCAGCGCGCGGCGGCGGTAGCCGGCTTCGTCGCCGCCGGCTGGCTGGCAAACGGCATCATCGGGCCGATGTCGGTGACCAAGGTCGTCGCCTCGCCGCAGCCGCCCGCCTATGTCGATGAGGCGGTGCAGGCCCACAGGACGACGCTGGTGCGCGAGAGCATGCCATCGCAGGCGGAAACGCCCAATTACAACGCCGGCGAAATCCGCGCCGCCACTGCCATCGTC
>NZ_RZQI01000296.1:0-6444 GCF_003998335.1 Mesorhizobium sp. M7A.F.Ca.CA.002.05.1.1
ATGATCGACAAGGCAACCGACCCGCAATTGAAAGCCGGATTTGAAAAACACCTCGATCAGACGAGAGGCCATATCGAGCGCGTCGAAGAGGTGTTTGAGTTGCATGGCGTCAAGGCCAAGGAGGTCAACTGTCCGGCAATCGACGGCATTCTCGAGGAGGCCGACGATGTGAGCGGTGACGTCGATGACAAGGAGGTTCTCGATGCGGCGCTGATTGCTTCGGCGCAGGCCGTCGAACACTATGAGATGACCCGCTACGGCACGCTCATCGCCTGGGCCAAGCAACTTGGCCGCACGGACTGCGCCAATGTGCTGACCAAGAACCTCAGGGAAGAACAGGCGACCGATCGCAAGCTCACCGAAATGGCGGAAAGCAAGATCAACCTGCAGGCAGCCGAATAAGGCTGCGATCCGGCCGGCTGGTAACTCGGCCGGCCGGATTGCCGGCAGGTTTCCACTCCGTCAGCGAGACGGGTCGACGCCCAAGGCCGCTGATTGCTGGCGCAGCGCCTCATCGTCATCCTGCGGCACATGCCGAGCAGATCCTGCTGTTTCCGTGTAGATGCGGTACGCTACGCAAGCGAGCGCCACCATGAAAAGTAGACGGCCCATCCATCCTACTCCTTGGTTACGGATTTCGTTTCGGCCATCCTCAGTACCCTCCGACGACCGGCAAGATCTCGCCGGTGATGTAGCTCGAGCAGTGCGGCGAAGCGAGGAACACATAGGCCGGCGCGAGTTCTTCCGGTTGCGCGGGTCGTTTCATTGGCGTGTCCGCGCCGAATTTCGAGACGTCGTCGGCTTCCTTGTCCGACGGATTGAGCGGCGTCCACACCGGCCCCGGTGCGACCGCATTCACCCTTATGCCCTTGCCGATGAGATTTCCCGACAAGGCCCGCGTGAAGGCATGGATGCCGCCCTTGGTCATCGAATAGTCGACCAGTTGTTTTGAACCGTCGATACCGGTTACCGAACCGGTGTTGATGATCGCCGAACCGGGTTTCATGTGCGGCACCGATTCCTGCGCCATATGAAAATAGCCGTAAAGATTGGTCTTCAGCGTCGTGTCGAAATGTTCTTCGGTCAGCTCGCCGAAATCGCTGGAATGAATTTGGAACGCGGCGTTGTTGACCAGCACGTCGATGCGGCCGAATTTTTCAACGGTCTCCATGACCGCCTTGTGGCAGTGGCTGCGTTCGCTGACATCGGCCTTGACCAGGATGCAGCGTCGTCCCTCCTTTTCCACCGCTGATTTGGTCTCTTCAGCATCCTTGTCCTCGGCCAGATAGACGATCGCGACGTCGGCGCCCTCGCGGGCGAACAACACCGCCACCGAGCGGCCGATGCCGGAATCGCCGCCCGTGATGAGTGCTACCTTTTGGTCGAGTTTTTTCGATCCGAGATAGTACGGCGCATCATACAAAGGCTCCGGCTCTAGTGCCCATTCGTGCCCCGGTTTGGGCTGATGTTGCTCGGGGAAGGGGGGCTCGGGATATTCACGGGCGCCAGCCTGCATGGCGCCTTGCTGCTTCCCATCGCCTTTCGATTTGTCCTTGGCATCGACGCCACGTTGGATATGGCGCTGCTTGGCCGCTTCACCGGCTATTTCCGACTTCATCTGCATGATCGTCTCCTTGGCTTGGAGAGGAAACAACGCATGTCAGGCAAAAAGGTTTGCGCAAAAGATCGAGAGATTCCGGCCAGCGTTTGGCAATGCGTAACAACGACATCGCCAGTTGCACCAATTCAGCTGCAATGCAGCCGCGCCAGCCACCGCCGCCGATGGGATCGAGCATCCGGGCTTGCCCGTTGCCTGTGCCGCCTTGGCAGCGAGCCAAATGTGATGATGTGGATTGGGGAAGCTATTGCGTCAAACTGGCGTGCGCAAAGCAGCGCCATCCGGTCTGCTCCAAGCGTAGCCGTCGGAATCTATCTTGGCGAGAGGCCATCGAGCAGGAAGTCCAGGCCTTTTCGGAAAGTGCCGTCCCAATCGTTGTCCAACAGCAGACGAGAGCGTTCGATTGTCGGGTAGTGTTCGCTGAGATGTGTAAGACGCGGCTGTGCGGCTGCTCTGTCTTCTTCCGAGAGGTCGAAGCTTGCCCGGGTGAGGGTGGCGCCCATCACATAGTTCCAGAGCGACCAAATCGCGGCGTTGAGATCCGCGTCCGCAACACCGGCTCTCGACAAGGTCTTGCTCAGCATTTCCAGGCGACTGAGGATGTTCGGGCCAAGCGCCCGTCGCGGCAACAGCGATGCCGACCAAGGATGGCGCAACATTCTGGCGCGCCAGCTTTCGAGCATATGAACGACGTCTCCGCGCCAGTCCGGAGACTCACCTGTTTCGGGCGATGCGCGATATTCGAGCACCGAATCGAGTGCTAGATCAAAGACATCCTCCTTGTTGTCGACGTGCCAGTATAGGCTCATCACACCCGAGCCGAGGCGATCGGCCAGCCGACGCATTGTCACTCCGTCTATGCCCTGGGCGTCCAGCAGTTCCACCGCGATCGCCACGATACGCTCTCGAGACAGCGGCGGCTCGCTGCTCGCTTCCTGCATAGGTGGAAGCTTTGTCCGTTGCGATCGTTTGCTGGCACTGCGGGGTTTGGCTGCCATCTGTCTTCCTTGCTGGCCGAACGTCGATTTTGGCAGGCACCGTCAGGAATGTCGACGCTGATCGCTTGACTAGTACGACGTACCATACGATGACTCGTACATCGCACGATTCATCGTATGGGCGATCTGGTTAAAGTTCATGCCGGCCGCGAGTGCGTTATTCGCAGTCAGCAGAGCCAGGAGAAATCATGTCACGCGCAATCAAGCATCTGCTTACCGGAGGGCTAATTATCATGACCATGGCAGTTTCCGCTGCGGCTACAGCGACTGGGAACGACCTCAAGCTGACCATCGTCAATCCACAGACGCTCTACGACCCGTCGCCGAATGGCTACAGCACCGACGTGATCGCACCGCGCGGAGCTCGGATTGCCTACATCTCCGGGCAGGGCGGCCAAGACAGCACAGGAGCCTTGTCACCCGATTTCGCCGTCCAGGTTAAGCAGGCCTACGCAAATTTGCATGCGGCGCTCGAGGGCATCGGCGCCAGGCCGGATCAGGTGGCGAAGCTCACGGTCTTCGTGGTCGACCACGACATGTCCAAGCTCGATGTGTTGACCAGGAACGTCAAGGACATGTTCGGCGAGGCGCTGCCGGCGCAGACACTGGTTCCCGTTCCCAAGCTTGCAATCGACCCCATGCTTTTCGAGGTGGAAGCCGTGGTCATTCTGGAGTAGGGGCGAGATCGCCCCACAAACTGAAACGGGTCGAGCGCGCCGCCGACAGCCGCACATCCGGAGCCATTATACGGAAGTAGAGCCGGCCAACGGTCGGTTGAGCTTCGCGTCAGCTCAGGTCTGTCCTTCGGTTTCGCTCGAAGCAAAGCCGCCAATTTCCCGACGCATTACAGTAGGTAGTGGCTCAGCGCGTTTTCCCTTCCGGCTACCGCGGCGGTATTTGCTCTGATACTCGCGTCGCTGTTTCGCGATTTCGTAGAGTACGATACCCGAACTGGTTCCGAGGTTTAGGCTCTCGATCATCCCGAACATTGGAATTGCTACGCACATCTCGCTGCGCTCGACCGCAAGGGTGCTGATGCCCCGTTTCTCATTGCCGAACCAGACAGCGAGTTTGGTGTGCTGGGTATAATCGCCCTCGTGCAGGAAAACGCTGGTCTTTCCCATTATATGCGGCGACGTGACGACGGACACAAAGCCATGTTTTTCCAGATGGCTGAGGCAGGCGTCAGTGCTGTCGAATCGTTTCACAAACGTCCATTTGACGGCTGATACAGACGTTTCCGAAAGCGATTTCCGTTGGCGCATTTGCTGCCAGTCATCAGGAAGTGCTTTGCGTGGATCGACGATATAGACTCTTTCAACGCCGAGGGCATTTGCGTTTCGAATTACCGTTCCGATGTTCCTGATATCATTCGGATCTTCGACAACGGCTACCAAGTTCTTGCAGCGAAACGATTTGACCGCAGCCGCACGCTTGCGAACCGATACTCTGGGTTTCTGAGCCTCAAGGGTTTCCATGAGAGAGGTTCTTACCAGAGGCGCATCTGAATCCAAGGCCCGTGGCGACTCTATCGCCGCCACATCAGGAAGTCGCATAAGATAGATTATGGAACTGACGCATGGGCCAGGAACTGTAAATTGCCGCTGATTCTCATAGGCTTGAGCGCTCGTGGCGTATTGCCTTGAGCGGATAGCCAACCCTAGGCTGTCGAAATGAAGATGGCAAACAGCGGGATCGAAGCGGCGATCGAAGTGTTCGTGCATGGCTTCAGTGCCGACAGAAGCCGCACCTTTCCTTACGTGGCCCGCCGTGTTGGGCCGTTGTGGCTGATGCGCGACGCCGAGCGCAAGAATCCTCGCGACTACCGCGGCGAAGAATGGGTCGTCCATGACGTCGCCGCTCAACAGGCCGATGCCATCGTGCGGCAGCATGCACGGCCGGGCTTTGCCATTTCCGTTATGATCGCGCACGAGGATCCGGACGGGCCGACACGAACTGCCTACAAAGCTCTCGGCTACCGGCTGCTTCGGACCGAAGGCTTTTTCGTCCACCGATTGCGCCGCATTCCCAGCCCGCCGGCGGTTGCTTCGATCGAACGCGTGCAGACAGCCGAACGGGCGGCGCAGTTGGGAAAGATCATCCGCAGGCAGCCGATCCCAGACGATTTGCTCGGCGACAGCGCGCCATTCCGTCAGTATGTGGCAGTCGATGGCGCCGATATCGTTGGGCGCGTACGCAGCCTTGATGCCCTGGGAGCCACATGGTGTTCGAGCATGTATGTCGAGCCGTCGCACCGGCGTCGCGGCATTGGCCAGGCTTTGATGTCGAGAATGTTGCACGACGATCGGGCGCGTGGGTCGAGGTACTCGGCGCTGGCTGCAACCCACGCCGGGGCGCTGCTTTATCCCCGGATGGGCTACGAGCGGATCGGAACGCTGCTGATATTTGCGTCAAGGAGCCGGAAGACCGTATGAGGGTTTATTCGCATCATGCTGATTTATAGTGGATTTCAGCTTGATCGGTGGTCAGAGCCCTCTCCTTTTACAACAGCTGGCCTAGCTTAACATCTTCGATGCCGATGAACTTCATCACAGCCCGCGATTTCACCAGGGAACGGTGCGGCCGAGATAGTCAAGATATTCCAGGCCGGGGTTTCCCCGTTTTGCGAGGAGCACGTTCACAAGGCTGGGAATGCTCTCTTGGATGGTGAGCCGTGCGCCCGGGCCGCCCAACTCCGTGCGAACCCAGCCCGGCGCCATCAGGACCATCGAACGGGCCTCGCCCGCGTGCCGGGCTGCGTAGCAGCGCATATACTGGTTCAAGGCGGCCTTGCTGCCGCGGTAGACCTCGCGCATGCCGGTCGTGTTGTTGCAGACGCTGCCCTGTCCAGACGACATCACGCCAATCAACCCGGACGCCTCGACAAAGTCATCGAGGCTCTCGATCACGCGCAGCGGGCTCAGCGCGTTCGTGAGCATGACCCGGATGAATTCGTCGGTCGTCACCTGCCCGACCGTATCCGTCTCGTTGTTCGTCGTTCCGGCGTTAACGAACAGCATGTCGAACATCTTGCCGGTCAGGCGTTGGCGCAGGCCCGCAACCTGGTCGGGCTCGCAGATGTCCAGGGTCTCTATCTCGACCCGGCCAGCATGCTCGTCTGCCAGATCGTGCAGCAAGGTCCGGGTTCCGCCGCCGCGAACTGTGCCGACGACATTCCATCCCTTTTTTAGGAACTCGGCCGCCATGGCATGGCCGAGGCCCCGCGATGCGCCAATGAGGAGGATTGTGCGAGCTGGGTCGCTCGGAATGTGTTTGGGCATGAGAGTTGGTAGCTTTCGATGTTGGTCCGACAGCCGATATAAGCGGCCGTGCGCAGGGCGCCAGACGCATCAAAGTCAAAGTATGGTTGCATCAAACGCTATGTCTGGCGACGCGGCTGGGATAGGCTCAGGTCATGACCAATGTTGATGTGGACCTGAACCTTCTCGTCGCACTGGATGTGCTGCTCGCCGAGGGCAGCGTGACAGGGGCAGCCCGTCGCCTCGGCTTGAGCGCATCGGCCATGAGCCGGACGCTCACGCGACTTCGGGCAGCAACAGGCGACCCGCTGCTCGTTCGCGCCGGGCGAGGCCTGGTGCCGACACCGCGCGCTGCCGAACTGCGCGAGCGCGTCCATGAGCTTGCGCGGGACGTGCAAGCAGTGCTCCGGCCGCAGATCACGCATATGGACGTCGCGTCGCTCGAACTGACATTTACCGTCCGAGTGAGCGAGGCATTTCTGGAATTTCTGTCTGGCCCCGTCGTGGCCGCGGTCACTCGGGCAGCCCCACGGATCTGCCTTCGCTTTGTCCCCAAACCTGACAAAGA
>NZ_RZQI01000297.1:0-6437 GCF_003998335.1 Mesorhizobium sp. M7A.F.Ca.CA.002.05.1.1
CACATAGGCGGATGGCGTATGACCGCGCGGTTCGAAGCGGGCGAGCCGCCGAGCTTCCGCCTCGTTGCCATTGACCGGAAAGGTGTCGTAATTGCGCCCGCCGGGATGGGCGACATGGTAGACGCAGCCGCCGACCGCACGTCCCGACCAGCGGTCATAGATGTCGAAGACCAGCGGCGTGTTGACCGGCAGCGCCGGATGCAGGCCCGATGCCGGCTGCCAGGCCTTGAAGCGGACGCCCGCCACCGCGACCTCTCTGTTGTCCGTCACCTTCATCGGCACGATACGGCCGTTGCAGACGATCGCGTGGCGCTCCGGATTCAACCCTTCGGTCTTGACCTGCAGCCGTTCGACCGAGGAATCGACGAAACGCACGGTGCCGCCGATCGCGCCTTGCTCGCCCATGACATGCCAGGGTTCGAGCGCCTGCCGCAGTTCCAGCTTGATGCCGGCATGCTGAACCTGACCGCAGAAGGGGAAGCGGAATTCGAGCTGGGCGTCGAACCATTCGGGCCTGAATTCGAAGCCGTTGAGCTTGAGGTCGTCGAGCACGTCGAGGAAATCGGCCCAGACATAATGCGGCAGCATGAAACGATCGTGCAGTGAGGTGCCCCAGCGCACGAAGCGGCCATCGAGCGGGCTCTTCCAGGCACGGGCAATGATCGCCCTGACAAGCAGTTGCTGCGCGAGGCTCATGCGTGCATTGGGCGGCATCTCGAAGCCGCGGAATTCGACCAGTCCCAGCCGACCGGTCGGTCCGTCCGGCGAAAACAGTTTGTCGATGCAGATTTCCGAACGATGCGTATTGCCGGTGACGTCGGTCAACAAATTGCGGAACAGCCGGTCGACCAGCCATGGCAAGGGTGCGTTGCCCCGGTCCGGATGCGGTACCTGCGCCATCGCGATCTCAAGCTCGTAGAGCGAGTCGTGACGCGCCTCGTCGAAGCGTGGCGCCTGGCTGGTCGGCCCGATGAACAGGCCGGAGAACAGATAGGACAGCGACGGATGGCGCTGCCATTGCAGCACCAGGCTCTTCAGCAGGTCCGGCCTTCGCAGGAAGGGGCTGTCATTGGGTGTCGCACCGCCGACCACGACATGGTTGCCGCCGCCGGTGCCGGTGTGGCGGCCGTCAATCATGAACTTGTCGGCGCCAAGCCGTGTCTGCCGCGCTTCCTCATAGATCGCCGTCGTCGTCGCCACGCAATCCTGCCAGTTGGAAGCAGGATGGATGTTGACCTCGATGACGCCGGGATCAGGCGCGACGCGGATGACGTTGAGGCGCGGATCGTGAGGCGGGCCGTAGCCCTCGATATGCACGGGAAGGCCGATCGCCTTCGCCGCGTTCTCGGCCGCAGCGACCAGTTCGAGATAGTCTTCCAGCGCCTCGACCGGCGGCATGAACACGCAAAGCCGCCCATCGCGCGGCTCGACCGAAAGCGCGGTGCGCACCGCGCCGCCGATCTCGGTGATCTCTTGTTCGACCCGGTCCTGCTGGCCGGTCGCAGCGGTGAACGATGCCGCTTGCTGGCGGCGCGCCATCTCGTCGGCGCCTTCCAGTTCAGCCGGAGCCGCCGAGGACAGGATGGCTTCACGCGTGGGCAGCGGTCCGCGTGGCAGCGACGGATCGACCGGCACGATGTAGGGGAATTGCTCCGGCGGCACATAGGGCAACGTGCCGAGTGGCAGGCGGTAGCCGACGGGTGAGTCGCCGGGTACCAGGAACAGCCGGCCGCGCCGCGTCTTCCATTTTTCCGAGCGCCAGCGCGGATCCGATGCCTGGCTATTCCAGCGCTGCACCGGCAGCACATAGCCGGACGGCTTGGTCAGCCCGCGTTCGAACACTTTCGCCATGCGGCTGCGTTCTTCCGGGTCCTCCAGCCTGGAGTTGGACGGATCGACATTGTCGGGCAGCTTGCCTTCCTTGAGCAGCCATTCGGCCGGATCCTCATAGGCTTCGCTGACCATGGTCTTGTCGATGCCGAGTTCGCCGGCAATCGCGGTGAGCAGGCTTTCGGCCTGCTTCGGGCCGATATCGGCCTCGCTCTTTTCGCGTGCGATCAGGGACGGATCGCTCCACACTGGCTGGCCGTCGGCACGCCAGTAGAGCGAAAAGGTCCAGCGCGGCAGGCTTTCGCCCGGATACCATTTGCCCTGGCCGTAGTGGAGAAAGCCGCCGGGCGCGAAGCGCTCGCGCAGTTTACGGATCAGTTCGTCCGCCTTTTCGCGCTTGGTGGGACCGACGGCGGCGGTGTTCCACTCGGCCGACTCGAAATCGTCGATCGACACGAAGGTCGGCTCGCCGCCCATGGTGAGCCGCACGTCCCCGGCCGCGAGAGCGGCATCGACCTTGTTGCCCAACGCATCGAGAGCCTGCCAGCTTTCGTCCGAGAACGGCTTGGTGATGCGCGGATGTTCGGCGATGCGGTCGACCCGCATCTCGAAGCCGAATTCGACATTGGCGAAGCTTGCCAAGCCGGAAATGGGAGCCGCGTTGCGGAAATGCGGCGTCGCCGCCAGCGGCACATGGCTTTCGCCGGTGAGCAGGCCAGAGGTCGGATCGAAGCCGATCCAGCCGGCGCCGGGAAGATACACCTCGCACCAGGCATGCAGATCGGTGAAGTCTATCGCCGTTCCCGGCGGACCGTCGAGTGCTACCAGATCGGGCTTCAGCTGGACCAGGTAGCCGGAAACGAAGCGCGCGGCGATGCCGAGGTTGCGTAGGATCTGCACCAGCAGCCAGCTCGAATCCCGGCACGACCCTTTTTTCGCGGCCAAGGTCTCTTCCGGCGAGAACACGCCGGTTTCCATCCGCACGATATAGGCGATCTCGCGCTGCAGCCGAGCATTGAGGTCGACGAGGAAATTGACGGTATTGGGAGCGCTGCGATCAATGGTGTTCAGCAGCGCCGACAGCAGCGGTCCCGCCGGTTCCGGCGTGCGATAGATGGCGAGATCGTCGCGGATTTCTTCCGGATACTCGAATGGAAACGCCTCGGCCGACGGCTCGACGAAGAAATCGAACGGATTGTAGACCGTCATGTCGGCGACGAGGTCGACCTCGATCTTCAACTCCGTCACCGGCTCCGGAAACACGAAGCGGGCTAGGAAGTTGCCGTAGGGGTCCTGCTGCAGATTGACGAAGTGGTTGGCCGGCTCGACCTTGAGCGAATGGCTCAGCACCTTGGTGCGGGAATGCGGCGCCGGCTGCAGCCTGATGATCTGGGGCCCGAGAACCACCGGCCGGTCGTACTTGTAGTGGGTCAGGTGGTAGACAGCTGCCAGAATTGCCATGGAGCCCCGGAATTCAGCGTTTCAAACGATTTCGCTGAACCCTGATACATCTGGCGACCATTCTCCAAGCAGAGATGTTGCGGTGCACCTAATTTAAGCAACGGTTGCCGGCTCAGAAAAACGCCTGTATCCCCGTCTGCGCCCGTCCCAGGATCAGCGCATGCACGTCATGCGTGCCTTCATAGGTGTTGACCGTCTCCAGATTCTGCGCGTGGCGCATGACGTGGTAGCCGATCTGGATACCGTTGCCGCCATGCATGTCGCGGGCCTGGCGGGCGATGTCGAGCGCCTTGCCGCAATTGTTGCGCTTGACGATCGAGATCATTTCCGGCGCCATCTTGCCTTCATCCAGCAGTCGCCCGACGCGCAAGGATGCCTGCAGCCCAAGCGCGATCTCGGTCTGCATATCCGCCAGCTTCTTCTGGTAGAGCTGCGTGCCGGCCAGCGGCTTGCCGAACTGCTTGCGATCGAGACCGTATTGGCGGGCGCGGTGCCAGCAATCCTCGGCGGCGCCCATCGAGCCCCAGGAAATGCCGAAGCGAGCCCGGTTGAGGCAGCCGAACGGTCCGCCAAGGCCTTTTGCGTTGGGCAGCAGCGCGTCTTCGCCGACCTCGACGCCTTCCATCACCACCTCGCCGGTGATCGACGCCCTCAGCGACAGCTTGCCGCCGATCTTCGGCGCCGAAAGCCCCTTCATGCCCTTTTCCAGCACGAAGCCACGGATCTCGTCCTTGCCGTTCTCGCCCTTCAGCTTCGCCCAGACGACGAACACGTCGGCGACCGGCGCGTTGGAAATCCACATCTTCGAACCGGACAGCTTGTAGCCGTTGGCTGTCCTCTCGGCGCGTGTCTTCATGCCGCCCGGGTCGGAGCCGGCATCCGGCTCGGTCAGGCCAAAACAGCCGATCCACTCGCCGCTGGCAAGCTTGGGCAGGTACTTCCTGCGCTGTTCGTCCGAGCCATAGGCGTAGATCGGGTACATCACCAGCGACGACTGCACTGACATCATCGAGCGATAACCCGAGTCGACACGTTCGACTTCCCGCGCGACCAGCCCATAGGTGACGTAGTTCGCGCCAAGCCCGCCGAATTCCTCGGGGATGTTGATGCCGAGCAGGCCGGCCTCGCCCATTTCGCGGAAGATCGCGGCATCGAAAGTTTCGTTGAGGTAGGCGTCCTCGATCCGCGGCGCCAGTCTGTCGGCGGCGAAGGCGGCCGCGCCGTCGCGCACCATGCGCTCGTCTTCCGAAAGCTGGCCCTCGATCAGGAACGGATCTTCCCAGACGAATGCGTTCTTGTCGGCGGCCATCGCGTTTCTCCCAAACCAATGCATGTCGCTCAAAACGATGACATGCATGAAGCAAAATGTTGGCCCGTTCTATCGGCCTGCGCCTCGAAAAAATCAAACGAAATTGATTCACCGATCAATGAGCTCTAGGAATGGGTCATGAGTGTCCAACGCCGCCTTTTGCCCAACATAAGCGCCCTTGCCGCCTTCGAGGCTGTGGCCCGGCTGGGCAGTTTCACCGCTGCCGCCCAGGAGCTCGATTTGACCCAGGGCGCAGTCAGCCGGCAGATCAGATCGCTTGAAGACCAATTCGGCCGCCGGCTGTTCGAACGCGACAGCCGCAATGTCAGGCTGTCGACATCGGGCGAAATCTACGCCGAGGCGGTGCGTTCGGCACTTGGCCAGTTGCGTGACGCAGCCCTTGGATTGATGAGCAATCGGCATAGCGGCATCCTGAACCTTGCCATTCTGCCGACCTTCGGCACGCGCTGGCTGATGCCGATGATCCCCGATTTCGTCGAAAGCAATCCCGATATCACCATCAATTTCGTCACTCGCGTCGGCCGCTTCGACTTTGCCAGGGAGAGGCTGGATGCCGCCATCCACTATGGCCTGCCGGACTGGCCTGAGGCCGACTCGACACTGTTGGTGCGCGAAACCGTGGCGCCGGTCGTGTCGCCCGAATTCCTCGCCGGCCGCGCCATCGCCTCACCGGCCGATATCGGCCGCCTGCCGCTGCTGCACATGGCGACGCGTCCTGGCGCCTGGACCGAATGGTTCGAGCATCAGGGCCTGAGCGCGCCGACCGGGCCCGGCATGCAGTTCGAGCAGTTCGGCACCGCCGCCCAGGCCTGCATGGCGGGGCTCGGCGTGGCGCTGCTGCCGCTGATCCTCATTGCAGGTGAATTGCAGCGCGGCCAGCTGGTGCCGGCGCCAGGCCGGCCCATGCAAAGCCGCAGCGCCTACTATCTCGTCGTCCCACACGACAAGCGAGGCCATCCGCCAGTCGCCAGTTTTCGCGACTGGCTGCTGGGCCAGGTCGAGAAGGAGCCGGCCGTTCTGGCGTGGTAGCTACTTCCGCTTCAGCGCATCCGCCAAGGCAGCACCGAATGCGCCTTGCTGTGCCGGCCGCTCCGGCTGGCGTTGCTGCGGTGCCGGCGAACGTGGTGCCGGCCTGCCGCCACCATTGTCGCGTGGCCCGCCACGCGGTGCGCCACCCTCGCCGCCATCCTTGCGCATGGAAAGCGCGATGCGCTTGCGCTTGATGTCGACGTCGACGACCCGCACCTTGACCACATCGCCGGCCTTGACCACCTCATGCGCGTCCTTGATGAACCGGTCGGCCAGTTGCGAGACATGCACCAGCCCGTCCTGATGCACTCCGATATCGACAAAGGCGCCGAAGGCGGCCACATTGGTGACCGTGCCTTCGAGCAGCATGCCGGGCTTCAGATCCTTGATGTCGTCGATGCCGTCGGCGAAGGTCGCCGTCTTGAAGCCCGGGCGCGGGTCGCGGCCCGGTTTTTCCAGCTCCGCCAGGATGTCGCGCACCGTCGGCAGGCCGAAACGCTCGTCGACGAAGACGCGCGGGTCGAGTGCCTTCAGCGCGGCACTATCGCCCATCAACGACCGCACATCGCGCCCGCAGGCGGCGACGATCTTCTTCGCCACGCCGTAAGCTTCCGGATGCACAGAGGAGGCATCGAGCGGTTCGCTGCCATTGGCGATGCGCAGGAAACCGGCGGATTGTTCGAAGGCCCGAGGTCCGAGCCGCGGCACCTTGAGCAGATCTTTCCGGCTGGCGAAGGGCCCGGTCGCATCGCGATGGGCGACGATCGCGTCGGCCAGAGACGCGCCG
>NZ_RZQI01000298.1:0-6435 GCF_003998335.1 Mesorhizobium sp. M7A.F.Ca.CA.002.05.1.1
GCAATGGGCTTTGCCTGGCTGGCGCTGCTCATCGGTCCGGAAAAGTCGTGGCAGTTCGGCGTCGTGCCGTTCATCGTCGGCGACCTGATCAAGGTGGCGCTCGCGGCAAGCCTGGTGCCGGCCGTCTGGACGCTGCTGAAGCGCGGCTGAAGCGCGCGATCGAAGAAACGGCCAGGGGCAATCAAGCCACTGGCCGGAGCGGCGTCACTGGCGGATTTCCGGTCTGATGTCCGCCAACCTCGATAGATTGTCGGTTATATCGCCCTAGACGCTGCGACATCTTCAGTAATGATCATTAAGTCGCTTTATTAGCCCAGGCTTTTCAATTTCCCGAACTGTTGATCTGAGAAATAGATGCTTGCTGGCGCGGCCGCGCTGTCGTAGCTCTTGGTCTTCGACTGTATCGAATCGCCGGGGGGCGAGACGTCCGATTCGTTGTTGTGAACGATCAGGTCAGATGCACTATCGCGCTGGTCTGTCGCCGATACGGCAGCTTCGGGGAAGGGGGGAAGACGTTGAATGTCGCAGCGTCGACTATTGTCGGAAGCCGGCACTTCCTGTTCAGGATTCGGTTTCAACTGCTTGGCGGACTGACATTCGCGATTTTTGCGCCGGCGATCATCCGGATTGTCTTCAATCCTGAATTCATCTATTCGGCCAATCTTCAGGTAACAGTAGCCGCTGCGGTCATCGCGCACCTTGTGGGCTTCTTGTCTTATCGCCGCATCGGAAATTTCCCGGGCGTGGCCGCGGCAAGTTACATCTTGCCGACATTTGCCCTGTCCTACGGGGCTGTTTTCCTGACCATCTTCTTTTTTCGGTTCGAGTACAGCCGGTTTCAGGCTGCCGCCAGTTTCACGCAGTCCACGCTCTGGTACTTCGGCCTGAGCCTGTTGACGCGGCGTCTCGATCCGTACCGGCTCGTGGTGATTCCCGGCGGAGATGTCGAGCGCCTCAAGACGTTACCGGGTGTGCATTGGTTTTGGATCAAGTCGACCAGTACGATAATCGAAAGAGCCAGCGGCGTGGTCGTTGATCTGCGTGCCGATCTTGGCGCGGAATGGGAACGATACATCGCGGATCGGGCCCTTTCGGGAACGCCCGTATACCACGTCAAGCAGGTCAGAGAGTCGCTGACCGGTCGGGTCGAGATCGAGCACCTGTCGGAAAACACGCTTGGTTCGCTCAATCCGAACCAGGCCTATCTCAAGATCAAGCAGGCGGTCGACTGGGTCTCGGCACTTGTCTTGATCATCGTTCTTTCCCCCGTTCTGGCGTTGATAGCGCTGCTGATCCGGCTGGATTCCGATGGTCCTGCGCTGTTTCGCCAGCAACGCATGGGCTACCGGGGCAAGATCTGCACGGTCTACAAGTTTCGCTCGATGCGCCAGCACTCTGGCGCCGGCAGCGACAAGGAAAGGGCGATCACCAGGCACGACGATGACCGCATCACCAGAGTCGGGCGTTTCCTGCGAAAATCCAGGATCGACGAACTGCCGCAGGTCATCAACATCCTGCGTGGCGAAATGAGTTGGATCGGACCGCGGCCGGAAGCTGTCGTGCTGTCGCAGTGGTACGAGGCTGAGCTGCCATTCTACCGCTACAGGCATATCGTCAGGCCGGGCATAAGTGGGTGGGCACAAGTAAATCAGGGGCATGTGGCTGCCGTCGATGACGTTATGGGAAAATTGCACTATGATTTCTATTACATAAAGAACTTTTCGCCTTGGCTGGACGTTTTGATAACTCTCAAGACGCTGAAAACGATGCTTACCGGCTTTGGTGCGAGATAACCAATGCGAAGCATGGCTCTGGAATAGCAAGCGCAGGAAGCAGATGGATCTCGCCTCCAGGAAAATAGCGATCATCGGGCTTGGCTATGTCGGCCTGCCGCTGGCGGTCGCCTTCGGCGCCGGCAGGGATGTCGTCGGTTTCGACATCGACCAGTCGAGGGTGGACGCGCTGAGGCGTGGCGACGACCATACGCTGGAAGCCAGCAGCGATGAGATCAGTGCTGCGTCGCGGCTGACATTCACCACCGACAAGGCCGCTCTGCGCGATTGCGGGATTTTCATCGTCACGGTTCCGACGCCGATCGACAGGGCCAACCGTCCGGATCTGAAACCGCTGATCATGGCATCGACTTTGGTCGGTGAGGTCATATCGCCAGGCGCGGTGGTGATCTTCGAATCGACGGTCTATCCCGGCTGCACGGAAGAGGTGTGCGCGCCGCTGATCGAGAAACATTCGGGCCTGCGCTACAATGAGGGGTTCTTCCTCGGCTACAGTCCCGAGCGCATCAATCCGGGCGACCGCGAGCATCGGTTGCAAACGATCGTCAAGGTCACCAGCGGCTCGACGCCGGAAGCGGCCGAAGGTATCGATGCGCTCTATGCCTCGATCGTGCCGGCAGGCACACACCGTACCTCGAGCATTGCGGTCGCCGAAGCGGCCAAGGTCATCGAGAACACTCAGCGCGACCTCAACATCGCGCTGATGAACGAGCTGTCGCTTATCTTCGGCAAGCTCGGCATCGACACGTCCGAAGTGCTGGAAGCCGCCGGCACCAAATGGAATTTCCTGCGCTTCACGCCTGGTCTCGTCGGCGGCCACTGCATCGGCGTCGATCCCTACTATCTCACCCACAAGGCCCAGGAACTCGGCTATCATCCGGAGGTGATTCTTGCTGGCCGCCGTATCAATGACGGCATGGGTCGGCACGCGGCGGATCAGACGGCCCGCCTGATGATGCGCAAGGGAATACCTGTCGTTGGCAGCCGGATTCTGGTGATGGGCGCGGCCTTCAAGGAAAATTGCCCGGACCTGAGGAATTCCAAGGTCGCCGATATCGTTGCCCAACTGAAGGAATACAACGCCGGCATCGACATATGGGACCCCTGGGTCGACGCGCAGGAATGCGCGCGTGCCTTCGGCGTGGCCAGCATGAAGGACATTCCCGACATGCGTTATGACGGCGTTATCGTGGCCGTCGGCCACAGGCAGTTCCGCGCGTTGGGCGTCGACGGCCTGATGGCGCTTTGCAAGACCCCGGGCGTCATCTACGACATCAAGGGTCTGTTCCCCAGGCATGTCACGGATGGGCGTTTCTGATGAAGGTTCTGGTCACCGGCGCGGCCGGCTTCATAGGATATCACGTAGCGAAGCGGCTGCTGGAGCGCGGTGACGAGGTCGTCGGCATCGACAACGTCAACGACTATTACGATCCGCAGATCAAGGAGGCGAGGCTGCGGCTTCTGAACGAGGCGAGCCGTAAGACCAATGCCGGCTATCATTTCATCCGCGGCAATCTCGCCGACAAGAGCGTGGTCGACGCCTGCTTTGCCGACCATGCATTCGACCGGGTGATCCATCTCGCCGCCCAGGCCGGGGTTCGCTACAGCCTGGAAAACCCGCATGCCTATGTCGAAAGCAACATCATCGCCTACACCAACGTGCTGGAGGCCTGCCGCAACAGCGCCGTCGCGCACCTGACCTATGCCAGCACGTCGAGTGTCTACGGCGCCAACACCGACATGCCGTTTTCCGAGCATCGTCCGGCCGACCATCCGCTGCAGTTCTACGCCGCGACCAAGCGCGCCAACGAGCTGATGGCGCACAGCTACAGCCATCTGTTCCGATTGCCGACGACCGGTCTTCGCTTCTTCACGGTGTATGGTCCCTGGGGGCGCCCGGACATGGCGCTGTTCCTGTTCACCAAAAACATCCTTGCCGGTGAGCCGATCAAGCTGTTCAACAACGGCAACCACACGCGCGACTTCACCTATGTCGATGACATCGCCGAAGGCGTGATCCGCGCCAGCGACAGCCCGGCCACGGGCAATGCCGCCTGGGACTCCAGCCGTCCGGATCCGGCCACAAGCAGCGCCCCCTGGCGCATCTTCAACATCGGCAACAACAACCCGGTGAAGCTGACCGCCTATGTCGAGGCGCTGGAAAACGCGCTGGGCCGCAAAGCCATCGTCGAACTCTTGCCGCTGCAGCCCGGCGACGTGCCCGATACCTTCGCCGACACCTCGGCGCTGGAGCAGGCGGTCGGCTACCGCCCGGCGACGACGGTGACCGAGGGCGTCGGGCGGTTCGTCGAGTGGTACAAGGCGTATTTTGCGCGGGGATAGGGTTCGGCGTTTCCCGGCTGATCCGCGCTGTTCCATGATCACTTAACCAGGAGCAGATGGAATCGATACGGCTCGCAAACAGGCAGTCTGCAATCCATTGCAGTCCCAGGCGCTACTGAGCGTCTGCATCCCCACGTTCAATCGGCGGGATCGCGTTGCGGCGCTGGTTCAGCAACTGTTGCGTACGGACTGTCCGTTGCAGATATGCGTCCATGTCGACGGTTCGACCGACGGAACGAACGAAGCGCTTGCGGAAATCGCGTCTCGCGATGCCAGTTTGGTGGTCACCACCGGCCCGAATGACGGCAGAGGCCGTGCGATGTTTTCGGCGATTGCTTCCGCCACTGGCGACTATTGCATGGTCTTCGATGATGACGACGATCTCTTCACCGATCGCTTGCCGGAGGTCTGTGAGCACCTCTCGCAGAGAGGTGTCGATCAGAAGATTGCGGGTTTTGTGTTCTCGATGGCTCTTGGCCACCCAGAGACCGCAGCAGAGCCGTTTCCGTCGGAACGGACAAACCTGATAAAGATGCGGGCCGACGAACGGGTGGTCGGCGACAAGAAGGAGGTCATCAAAACTCCTTTGCTTAAACGGGTTGCCGTGCCCCCAGCGGGGCGGTTCCGCCGCGTTCCAACATCTCTTCTCTGGTCCAGATTGGCGATCGAATACGACGTTATCTGTGTCAATGTCGAGATTGGACGAAAACGATATTTGCCGGAGGGGATGACGGCAAGGATTCGGCTTCTTCAGCGACAAAATGCATACCCGATGTTGTTGCTGAACTTGAACTACATCAAGGCGTTCTGGCTAGGACGATATCGGTCGGTTCGGTTCCTGGGCAAGGCGGTTCTTGCCTGTTTGAGCTTTGGTGTCTTGAGTTTCCCGTTCTTGCTCAAGAGGTCATTCGTGCGGGTGACTTCATGAAAGAAGCCAGCTTGTGGAAGTTGGTGGAAGCCATCGTAATACGAATTGTTCCTGGTCTTCTGAACATAGCGACGTTGCTGTACATCGGCAGCCATCTGGAGACTGGACAGTACGGTATTTTCAGCACGACGATTGCGACAGTTTCATTTATTTCGACACTTGTTTTTGGAGTCGCGACCTATTCGATAATGCCGATTTCCGCAAAAATGCATGCCGCGGGAATGGGTAGAGAGTACGTATCGTCCATTTTGACCGTGCTCGCAGTTGTGGCGTTGTTTGTCGTCCTGGCTGGACTGGCACTGACGTGGCTGGGATTTGGCAATGCCGTTGCCGCGACCATCATCGTTTCTTTCGGCTTGCACACCGCACTTCAAGAGATTTTGAGGTCACAACTGCGTTTGTGGGCGTACGGTTGGTCGGCGATTTGCCAGGCCGTCGCATACCAGGCAGGAGCCATAATCCTGCTTGTCGGCGATGCGAAAGTAGGCTCGGCTCTTGCAGCCTTTTCGCTCAGCTATTTCGTCGGAGCGCTGATTTCATTTGCCTTCCTGGGACCTATGAATCTGAGACGGCCTGGCTTTTCCTATCTTGCCGGGTCTCTGGTCACAGGCTGGGGATTTGTGTTGAGCAATCTGGCCGAGAGCGGCGTGTTTGTCGGCATTCGATACATTGTTTTGTTGCTTGGCTCCGAGACCCATCTCGGTGTCTTCTCGTTTTGCGTCGATCTTTCACAACGGTCCGTCGGCTTCTTCATGAATGCGGCCAGCTTCGTATTTGTGCCAAGGGCGTTTCTCAGTGCCGCAAATGGAAACGTCAGGCAGTTTCGGCGCGGACTGTTCGAGGGAGCGGCCATCGCACTCATTTTTGCGACCGTGGCCGCGGCCGGAATAGTTGGCCTGTTTTTCTCGGGCCATGCATCCGGATGGCTGGGGAAGTCTTTTGATCCTGTGGTGTTCGGGATCGTTTCTTGTGCTGTTCTGGTCAACAGGACGAAAAAAGTGATCATCGATCCGTTTGCGCTTCGGTCGAGCAAAGCGATGACGTTGACCTATTCCTACGCGATAGGGGCGTTGGCTTGCTGTTGTCTGGCGGCATTGGGCCTTTGGTGGCGGGTGCCTCTTGGCAGTGAAATGGCATTTTTGTTCGGATATGTCGTTGCCGCTGGCTGTTCCTTTTTCGCATTGAGGAATGTGATTGCAGATCAAGGGCCTGGTGCGAAACAGCGCACCGTTTTGATGGTCGGTCCGGATGCCAGAAATGAATGAGAAGAAAGCATTCTACGACGAGAAAAACAGGCGCATCGTCCATGTCGGCACGGTGGCTGATGACGACTATTGGGATTCTCACTGGGCCGAAGGGATTGTCTTGAGG
>NZ_RZQI01000299.1:0-6405 GCF_003998335.1 Mesorhizobium sp. M7A.F.Ca.CA.002.05.1.1
ATCCTCGCCGATGCGCAGCCCGGCAAGGATGATGCCGAACACCGTCTTCGGTGTCGCGCCGGGCTGCGCATCGGCGAGGATGTCGGGGTGGGTCGGGTTGAACACGCCGGATGCCGGATCGATGAAATAACCGCCCTCGGTGATGGTCAGCGAAACGATCTTGATCGCCGGGTCGGCCAGCCGTTCGATGATGCCGGCCGCATCGCCGGGCATCAGGAAGTCGATCATGGCGCCGGTGACCCGGGCGCTCATATGGCCGCTGTCCTGCTCGACCACCGTGGTCAGCCAGTCCTGCTCTTCCAGTTTGCCGCGGCCGATCTTTTCACCGTCGAACACGCCGGCGCCGATCAGTGCCCAGTCATGGCCGACGCCCGAATTGAACAGATCGTCGAGATAGACGGCCTGATGCGAGCGATGGAAATTGCCGACTCCGAAATGCACGATGCCGGCCTTCAATGTCGCGCGGTCATACTTCGGGCCGGCGACCTCAGCGGGCAGTTTGGAGAGGTTTGAGGACGAGAGTTTCACGGTCATCTGTTTTACCCTTTGGCCGAATCTAGGCCTTCGTTACGCTCCTCTCCCGGTTGGGGAGAGGATAAGGGGTGGCACTGGCTACGCGCCCGCTGATGTCGGCCTCTGCTCCCCGCGGAGGGACGAGGAGCAGAGGCCGTCCCCCGCCCTCAACTCATCCACTGGCCGCCATCGACATTGTAGGTCTGGGCGACGATGTATTCGGCGTCGCTGCTGGCGAGAAAAACCGCCATGCCGGTGAGGTCCTGCGCCGTGCCCATGCGGCCATACGGCACTGCCTCGCCGACCAGCTTCTTCTTCTCGCCCTTCGGCCGGTTCTCATATTTGGCGAACAGCGAATCGACGTGATCCCAGTGCTCGCCGTCGACGACGCCAGGGGCAATCGCGTTGACGTTGATGCGGTGCTTGATCAGGTCGAGCCCCGCTGACTGTGTCAGCGAAATGACGGCGGCTTTGGTGGCGCAATAGACGCCGACCAGCGCCTCGCCGCGTCGTCCGGCCTGGCTCGCCATGTTGATGATCCTGCCGCCCCGGCCAGCGGCGATCATCGAGCGGGCGGCTGCCTGCAGCATGAACAGCGTGCCGGCGACATTGACGGAAAACAATTTATCGTAGCTTGCCTTGGTGATCTCGACGATCGGTGCCAGATCGAAAAGAGCGGCGTTGTTGATCAGGATATCGAGGCCACCGGTCTTCGTCTCGACGGCTTTCACCGCCGCCTCGATGGAGGCGAGGTCGGTGACGTCGAGCTTGACCGCATAGGCCTTGCCGCCGATCTCGGCGGCCGTCTTCTCCGCCGCCTCGAGATTGATGTCGGCTATGGCGACGGTGGCGCCTTCGCCGGCATAGGCTTCGGCGAAGGCTCTGCCGATGCCGCGGGCCGAACCTGTGATCAGCGCGGATTTGCCGGCCAGCCGCATGTTCAGATTGCCTTCCCGTCGGCGCCGAAGCGATGCAGCTTGGCCTTGTCGGGCGTCAGATAGATGGTGTCGCCATGATGGACGCCGAGTTCGCCGTCGGCGCGCACCGTCAGCGGGCCGACGCCATCGGCCTGGACATGCAGGAAGGTGTCGGAGCCGAGATGCTCGGCGACGCCGACGACCGCCTTCCATTCGCCCGCTGTGGTCGAGATCTCCAGGTGTTCGGGACGGATGCCGATGGTCTTGGCGCCGTTTTTGGCAGCCGGCGTGCCTTCGTTCAGGTTCATCTTCGGCGAGCCGATGAAGCCGGCGACGAACAGGTTCTTCGGCGTCTTGTAGAGCTCCATCGGCGAGCCGACCTGCTCGATGTTGCCGGCGTTCAGCACGACGATCTTGTCGGCCATGGTCATGGCTTCGACCTGGTCGTGGGTGACGTAGATCATGGTCGTCTTGAGCTGATGGTGCAGCTCGCTGATCTCCAGCCGCATGGTGCCGCGCAGTGCCGCATCGAGATTGGACAGCGGTTCGTCGAACAGGAAGGCGGTCGGCTGACGCACGATGGCGCGGCCGATGGCGACGCGCTGGCGCTGGCCGCCGGAAAGCTGGCCGGGCCTGCGTTCGAGATAGTTGGTCAGGTTGAGCACGCGCGCGGCGTCTCCCACCTTCTTGTCGATGGTCGCCTTGTCCTCGCCGGCCATCTTCAGCGGGAAACCGATGTTCTTGGCCACCGTCATGTGCGGATAGAGCGCATAGGACTGGAACACCATGGCGAGCTTGCGCTTGGCCGGTGCCTCGCCGGTGACGTCGCGGCCGTCGATGTTGATGGAGCCGCCGCTGGTGTCCTCGAGCCCGGCGATCAGCCGCAGCAGCGTTGACTTGCCGCAACCCGACGGGCCGACGAAGACGACGAACTCGCCATTCTCGATCACCAGGTCGAGACCGGGGATGATGGACGTCGCTCCGAAGGATTTGGAGACGTTCTTGAGCGTGATGTTTCCCATGATTTCCTCCCCGAGGGGTTATTTCTGCCGATTGCTTCGGGCAATTCCGTTACTTCACCGCGCCATCAATTATTTGACCGCACCAAATGTCAGGCCGCGCACCAGCTGCTTCTGGCTGAACCAGCCCATGATCAGGATCGGCGCGATGGCCAGTGTCGAGGCGGCCGAGAGCTTGGCCCAGAACAGGCCTTGCGGGCTGGAGAACGAGCTGATGAAGGCGGTCAGCGGTGCTGCTTCCGTCGTCGTCAGCCGGATCGTCCAGAACGCCTCGTTCCAGGCTAGGATGATGTTGAGCAGCATCGTCGAGGCGATGCCCGGCACCGCCATCGGCGTCAGCACATAGACGATCTCGTTCCACAGCGACGCGCCGTCCATGCGTGCCGCTTCCAGGATCTCGCCCGGTATTTCGCGGAAGTAGGTCTAGAGCATCCACACCACGATCGGCAGATTGATCAGCATCAGCATGATCATCAGGCCGATCCGGCTGTCGAGCAGTCCTGTGTCGCGGAAGATCAGGTAGATCGGGAACAGCACCGCGACCGCGGGCATCATCTTGGTGGACAGCATCCACATCAAGATGTCCTTGGTCCGCTTGGTCGGCGAGAAGGCCATCGACCATGCCGCCGGTATGGCGACGAGCAGGGCCAGGATGGTCGAGCCGACCGAGAGCAGCACCGAGTTGAAAAAGAATTTGAAGTAGCCGCTCTGCGCCTGAACCTCGGCATAGCTCTCGAACGTTCCCGACGGGATGATGCTGAAGCCCTGGATGGCTTCCTGCTCCGACTTGAACGAGGTGATGATCGTGTAGAGGATCGGGAAGAAGATCAGCAGGGCGACGATCCAGGCGGCAACTGTCGCAATCGTCTTGTGCTGGGTGGTGACTGAGCGTGCCATCGTAGCCTCCCTTACTTGTCCAGGTTCTTGCCGACGGCGCGCATGGCGAAGAAGGCAACGATGTTGGCGAGAATGACGGCGATCACACCGCCGGCGGATGCCTGGCCGATTTTGAACTCCAGCAACGCCTTCTGGTAGACGAGGAAGGGCAGGTTGGTGGAGGCGTATCCCGGGCCGCCATTGGTGGTGACGAGGATCTCGGCATAGACGGAGAGAAGGAAGATCGTCTGGATCAGGATGACGACCGTGATGGCGCGCGACATGTGCGGCAGCGTCAGATAGATGAAGCGGCTGATGAAGCCGGCGCCGTCCATCTCGGCGGCTTCCTTCTGCTCGCCGTCGAGCGACTGCAGCGCGGTCAAGAGAATGAGCGTGGCGAAAGGCAGCCATTGCCAGGCGACGATGATGATGATCGCCAGCATCGGATGCTGCCCGAACCAGTCGATCGGCTGGGCCCCGAAGAAGCGCGCTATGTCGGCGAACACCCCATATTGCGGGTGCATGATCATGTTCTTCCACACCAATGCGGCCACCGGCGGCATGACGAAGAACGGCGAAATGACCAGGATGCGCACGATGCCCTGGCCCCACATCGGCTGATCGATCAGCAGCGCCAGAAGGATACCGCCGATCACCGTGATCAGGAGCACGCTGACCACCAATGTGAGCGTGTTGAGGATCGACTGCAGGAAGGCCGGGTTGGAATAGAACAACGCGTAATTCGAGAAGCCGACAAAGCCGTCGCGGATCGGATTGAGCGGATTGTATTGCTGGAAAGAGAACCAGATGGTGATGACCAGCGGCACAATCATCCAGACGAACAGCAGCACCACGGATGGCGCCATCATGAAACGGGCAAGCGAACGGGTCTGCTGAGTAGCCATGACGTCACCCTTCACTGGTCAGACTGAATTTTCAAAAGGCGTTAAAGGCGGCCGCCCGAACTGGGAATTCGGGCGGCCGTTGCCGGTCAAGGAGGCGACCGGCAGTCGGCACCGGGAGGAGCCTTACTTGATGTATCCGCCTTCGGTCATTGCCGCGGTGGCAGCGTCCTGGGCCTGCTTCAGCGCATCGTCGACACTCGACTGGCCGGCAAGAGCCGCCGAGAAGAGCTGGCCGACCGTGGTGCCAAGTCCCTGGAACTCGGGGATGGCGACGAACTGGACGCCGACATAGGGCACCGGCTTGACGGTCGGATGCGTCGGGTCGGCGGCGTTGATGGAGTCCAGCGTCATCTTGGCGAACGGAGCCGCCTTCTGGTACTCGGCATTGGCATAGAGTGAGGAGCGCGTGCCCGGAGGAACGTTGGCCCAGCCTTCCTTCGAAGCGACCAGTTCGGCATAGTGCTTGCTGGTCGCCCAGGAGACGAACTTCTGGGCGGCATCGGCTTTCTGCGTCCCGGCGGGGATCGCCAGCGACCATGCCCACAGCCAATTGCCGCGCTTGCCCAGGCCATTGTCGGGTGCCAGCGCATATCCAACCTTGTCTGCGACCTGCGATGCCTTGGGATCGGAGACGAAGGACGCAGCGACGGTGGCGTCGATCCACATGCCGCATTTGCCCTGCTGGAACAGCGCCAGGTTTTCGTTGAAGCCGTTGGAGGACGCACCCTCGGGGCCGTCGGCCTTCATCAGGTCGACATAGAACTGCAGCGTGTTCTTCCATTCCGGCTGATCGAACTGTGGCTTCCAGTTCTCGTCGAACCAGCGCGCGCCGAAGGAGTTCGACATGGCGGTCAGGAAGGCCATGTTCTCGCCCCAGCCGGCCTTGCCGCGCAGGCAGACACCGTTCACGCCATTGGCGCGGTCGGTCATCTTGTCGGCGGCCTGCCTGATGAAGTCCCAGGTCGGCGCGTCGGGCATCTTCAGCCCGGCCTTCTCCATCAGGTCCTTGCGGTACATGACGAAGGAGCTTTCGCCGTAGAAGGGCGCGGCATAGAGCTTGCCGTCGACCGAAAGGCCGCCTGCGATGGCGGGGATGATGTCCTTGGCATCGTAGTCGTCGCCGAGCTTGTCGAGCGGCAGCAGCCAGCTCTGCTTGGCCCAGATCGGAACCTCGTAGGTACCGATGGTCATCACGTCGTACTGGCCGCCCTTGGTGGCGATGTCGGTGGTGACGCGCTCGCGCAGCACGTTTTCTTCGAGCGTGACCCAGTTGAGCTGGATGTCGGGGTTCGCCTTGGTGAAGTCCTCGGTCAGCTTTTGCATGCGGACCATATCGCCATTGTTGACGGTGGCGATGGTGATGGATTCGGCATGTGCGGCGAACGCAAGCGTGCTGGCCGACAACAAGCCCAGGGTGAGCGTGCGAAGTTTCATCAAATTCCTCCCTTGAACCAAGATGAGCATTTGCCTTGGCTTTGGGCAATTACTCACTTGGCGTGAATTATGTCAAGTCGGATTCGATGCTGCAGCGCAGCACCCGGGCGACACCGCAGGCCGGGACGAGCGGAAATTGCCAGGGCGAGAATCATCCCGGCCGGATACAGTGAGGCAGCAGCGGATAGATCTGCGAGAACCAGGCGCAGCCCGAAAGCTTGCCGGTCAGCCGGCGATCTCGGCCAGCAGCCAGTCGCGGAAGGCACGGATCTTCGGCACGTTGCGGCGCGCTTCGGGGTAGACCAGCCAATAGGCATGGCCGTCGTCGCCAACCAGATCGAAAGGCTGGATCAGGCGCCCGTCGGCAAGTTCCGCCTTGAACAGCGCCCTGGTCAGGACCGCGACGCCATGACCGGCGATCGCCGCATTGGCCTCATAGGCCTGCGCGCCCATGCTGCTGCCGGGCCGCTTGGCAAGATCGTGCGAATGCACGCCGGCAGCCTCGAACCATTGCGTCCACCAGATGTCGCCGGGATCGAGGATCGGCAGCCGCAACAGGTCCGCCGGTTCCCTGACGCCGCCGATGGTCGCCGCGAGTTTCGGGCTCAGCATCGGCGTGAAGTCGGCATCGAGCAGCTTGTGCGCCTCCAGGCCCGGCCATTTGCCGCCGCCCGAGCGGATGGCGATATCGGTATCCTCGCGGGCAAAGTCGGTCAGGCGGCTCGACGTTTCGAGCCGCAC
>NZ_RZQI01000300.1:0-6403 GCF_003998335.1 Mesorhizobium sp. M7A.F.Ca.CA.002.05.1.1
GAGAGGGCGAGAGTTGTACCGGCATCGCGCGAAAGCAGCACCTCGGGTCCTTCGATCGTGATGGCAGTTTGATCCTTGGAAAGGTATGGCGCGAGGACCGATTTTGCTACATTCGTTAAGGCCACTGTCTCGCCACCGGCAGCAAAAACTGCAGAATGAACATCCGACAAGGCTCTCAATCTCCCTTTGAAGTCTTCTGCAAGTCCCTCTGCCGAGATCGCGCCGCGCCTGGTCATATCGAAGATGGATATGACGGTCGCCAGGATGTTTTTCACTCGATGATTTAGTTCAAGGCGTAGTTCCGTCTCCCGCTCAAGATAGTCACGCACGTCGCGCTGGCGAATTCTGGTGAGGAGTGCCGACTGGATTCCGCTTATCAGTTCGAGCGCAGCCACGGGACGCTGATAGTATATCTGACGCGAACGTGGCCAAGCAGCACTCAGCGCCGCTTGGATGCGTGACTGCTGTGCCGCGCGGTCCAACAAAACAACGATTGGAATTTCCGACCAATTCGGCTGCGCCTGAAGGAAACTTTCAACCGTTGCGATAGCCTGAGGATTCAAGGCTTCGTGAGTAACAACCAGCACTCCAGGGGATAGCGCAAGCAAACCCTCTAAGTCCTCGGGACTCGCCGCTAGAGCCCGTAGACCACGTTCTTGCAGCAGGGAAGCGGTGTAACCAGCATCCTTGCGGTAAGGCGCCAAGATCAGCACCCAATCCAGTGTTCCCAGCCCGTTTCGCTCGACGTCGTTCACGTCTCGGGCAGAGGATTGTAGGAAACGACGGAAACGCCGGAACTCGCGATGAACAGTTCCCGGACATCGAGATCGTGCGGGCCGTGGCGCTTCTTGACGACCGTGATGTTGCGCCTCAAACGGCCCTCATGCTCGGACATGCGCAGCAGAAGCACGGTGTCGCCGAGAAAACTAACGTCCACGTCGATCCCAACGTTCTGCCCGAGCAAACCATGCTGGGCGACAATGAGCATGGTCAGCACGTCAGCGCGCGCGAGATGTTTCAGGAGAGACTGGATGTCCAGAACCGCCTTTTCCCGGTGGGGAAGAGAATTCAGATAGCCGGTGAAGCTGTCAATCACGACAACCCGGGTATTGTTGCGACTGACGACTTGCTGCACAATCTGGCCGAACTCCCCAGGCGAGATTTCGTTGGGACTAAAATCGTAGATGACAAGTTGGCCATCCTTGTGGAACTGCCGAAGATCCATCCCAAGGCCCTCGGACCGGCGAAAGAAAGTCTCCAGTCGCTCCTCAAACAGGAACAGGGCCACGCTTTCGCGGCGCTGAAGCGCGGCAGTGGCGTAAAGCGAAGACATCGTCGACTTGCCTGTTCCCGACTGACCAATCACGAGCGTTATGGTTCCCGATTCCTGGCCGCCGCCGAACATCTCGTCGAGAGCGTCTACCCCTGACTTGATCAGTTGCGGCTTGGTCACTTCGGGAGGCGACCCTGGCACAATCCTCGGAAACACCACAACGCCCTCGCCCTCGCGAATGGCCATATCGTGATAACCGTCAGCAAACGGCACGCCGCGCATCTTGCTGACTTCAATGCGCCGGCGCACGCCGCCGTAGTCCTCGAGAGATTTATCAAGCCGGATCACGCCGTGGGCAATGCCCTCGATTTCCTCGCCGTTGTGATCGCCTCCGCTGGTCTGGGTGTCGAGCAACACCGCCACAATGCCCCGTTTGGCAAGGAAGGCCTTGAAGCCAATCAGTTCGCGCCGGAACCTCGGTGTGTCACCGGTAATCAGCCGGATCTCGAGCAGCGAGTCATAAACAAGCCTGTGGGGTTTGTGTTCTTCGATCGCGCGTTCAATCGCCTTGCGCGTTTCATCCAATCGAAGGTCGGCAGTCTGGAAAATCGTCTGATCGGCCGCGCCACTCAGGGTCTCCGAAGCGGACAATTCCTCAACACGAATCCCATCAAGCGTCCAGCCGTGTGAAGACGCAATCGCCTGCAGTTCGGCGGCGGTTTGCGAAAGGCTGACATAGATGCAGCGTTCACCGGCTGCCACACCGGCGCGCAGGAACTGCAAGGCCGCGGTCGTCTTGCCTGCGCCTGGATCGCCTTGCACGATGTAGAAGTTGGAAGCGGGCAATCCACCGCGAAGAATTTCGTCCAAGCCGGCAATGCCGGAACTTACAACGGGCTGCTTCTTTCGCTCGGTCATTCCGCCCTCGTCTCCAAACAGGAATCGTAAGCCGCCATAATCATAGGTTCGAAGTAGAACCTGGGTAGACCGACCGGCGGCCCGACCCCAGTATCTGGAATTCCAGTTTCTGTAATGGCCGCGCCGCCGTCAGGCAAGTAGCTCGTTGCAGGCCACGGCAATCACGGCCTGTGCCACATAAGGACGCACGCCTTCCCCTCGTCTGTGGAACCATCCGAGACGCCAGCAGTTTCATGAAGTTGACAGATGAACGGATGGGGTATGATTCAAGGGACCGTCGATAAAGCCGATGAGGATCGCTACCGCGTTCTCGTCGAGGCCGTTACCGATTATGCGATCTATATGTTGAACCGTTCGGGAACCGTGACGAGTTGGAACGCGGGGGCAGAGCGGTTCAAAGGCTATTCCGCGAGCGAGATCATCGGTCAGCATTTCTCGTGCTTCTACACGCAGGAAGATCGCGAAGCTGGTCTTCCATCGCGGACTCTGGAGACAGCAGCCCGCAATGGCAAATTTGAAACCGAGGGCTGGAGAGTGCGTCGCGACGGGAGCCGTTTCTGGGCTCATGTTGTGGTTGATCCTATATTCGATCCAAGCGGCAAATTAACCGGCTTCGCAAAAGTCACCCGTGATCTTACCGAGCGCAAGAAAGCGGAGGATGAAATCCGGAGAGGTCAGGAGCAGTTCCAGCGCCTGGTTCAGGGCGTGACGGACTACGCGATCTATATGCTTGATCCTGAAGGCGTAATCACGAGCTGGAACTCGGGTGCAGAACGCATCAAAGGTTACTCGGCCGACGAAATAGTCGGCAAGCACTTCTCGCAGTTCTACACGCCCGAGGATCGCGAGCGAGGCACTCCGCAAAGCGCCTTGGAAATCGCTGCTCGCGAGGGGCGAGTTGAGCGCGAGGGCTGGCGGATACGCAAAGACGGTACTGCGTTCTGGTCCCATGTGGTCATCGACGCCATTCGGCACGAGGATGGCGAACTCCTGGGTTTCGCGAAGGTTACGCGGGACATAACGGAACGGAAGAAGGCGCAGGAGTCATTGGATCAGGCACGCGAAGCCCTTTTCCAGTCACAAAAAATGGATGCGATCGGTAAGCTGACGGGCGGTGTCGCTCACGACTTCAACAATCTGCTGATGGCGGTTCTGGGTAGTCTTGAGCTGCTGCGCAAACGGCTACCTGACGATCCACAATTGCTGCGTCTTCTGGATAATGCCGTGCTCGGGGCGCGACGGGGAGCGTCGTTGACGCAGCGCATGCTGGCTTTCGCGCGGCGGCAGCAACTCGATCCGAAGCCTGTCGATTTGATTGAGCTCATACATGGAATGAAGGAGCTCTTGGAGCGATCGCTGGGCTCAAGAGCGACTATCGAGACCAAATTTCCGCTCTCGCTCGATCATGTGATGGTGGATGAAAGTCAAATCGAACTCGCATTGCTCAATCTGTGCGTCAATGCCAGGGATGCGATGCCTGACGGCGGAACGATCGTCATCTCCACTCGGATGGAACAGGTCGGCGAAAGCAAAGAGGCAGGCTTGGCCCCAGGCCCATACGTCTGCCTCTCGGTAGCAGACGCTGGCGAAGGAATGGACGAAGAAACACTAGCTCGGGCGACAGAACCGTTCTTCACCACAAAAGGCGTTGGCAAAGGCACGGGTCTCGGTCTGTCTATGGTACATGGGATGACAGAACAAATGGGCGGGCGCCTGACGCTTAGGAGCCGCAAGGGAGCAGGGACGACGGCGGAACTGTGGCTGCCGGTCGCCACCGCGAGCTCGGAAGTCGCGCGCGGGCCGGATGTTCTTGCCGAGGAAGCCATTGAGACGGCGTCGCTGCGGATCCTGGCAGTGGATGACGATGCCCTGGTCCTTTTGAATACCGCGGCAATGCTCGAGGATCTCGGCCATACTGTCGCGGAGGCGCATTCTGCGGCGGCAGCCCTCAGGCTTTTGGAGGAGCACCCGTTCGACCTCGTTATAACGGATCATGCTATGCCGAAAATGACGGGCCTGCAGCTATCGAATACGATCAAAGTCCAGTGGCCGCACGTACCCGTCATTATAGCAACGGGCTACGCCGAACTCCCGGGGACTCGCGACATCAAGATTCTCAGCAAGCCGTTTACAGAAGAAGAATTGGCGAACGCAATAGCAACCGCTAATGTTGCGTAGGGTGGCCTGAGAGACAACCCCTTTGAGTTCCTTGATGCGTCAAGCTCGGATAAAACCCTCCAATATTTTTCTCTGTGCCGAGAGTACTTGCGAAGCGGCAACCTGCTCAGCGGTCAGAAGGGAGGTTTCTATGGAAAGTGTACGTTCAAGCAGCCGATTCGTGAGAGAGGACGGCTTCGTTCTTCGAAAGATCGCTCTGGTCTCCTGCCCTACCAGCCTATGCCGCACTTAGCTCCCGGATCTAACTGTTTGCAAGGATTGGGAACCCGCGAGGCGTTGTTCTCGCAGTCCGCGCAGTCAAGCAGGAGTGCGGACAGGCCTACCCAGCCGCGAAACAGAAAAGCCCCGGCGCTGGATCTGCACCGAGGCTAAGGGCATGTACGAGCTACCTAGCATGTCCGAGTTTCAACCTCCGCTAATATTGTAAATGAATGGTGAACTGTGCGCACCGACTTCACCCGGTTGTGTTTGGCGTCCCTGTGGTTCGCGAAGGGCCGAATATGCTCCACCAGTAAGCTGGAATTTGCTGGCGAGATCGCCGACCTCGTATTCCTCGTCGCCCGAAACGCGGTCTCGATCACGAAAATCACGCCTGCTTTTGTCATCTGGCATGGTTGTCCTCCTGAGCGGAGCAGCGCAAGTGGCGCCGGTTCCACGTAAGGGTGGCCAGCGCTTGTCGCAGAGTTGGCCCTGCGCCGGCTTGGTTCTGCCCGCACGGGATCCTTTGTGGAGGCTATTGATCTTGTGTGGCCTCGATCAGACGCCGAATCCTGCCCGACCGCTCGATGTTTTGGGCCACCATCTTTTCCGAGCGCTCAATCGCGAGCTCGGCCCGTTCGAGGCGCTGCTTGGCACTGGCGACTTCGGCCGCCATCGCGATTCCCCGGCCTTTCGTGATGTTTGTCATGGGATTGAAACACCGGGAGGGCGGAATCGTTCCTTGAGCCGGCCAAGCGGCGCTCCAGCGATTTCAGCCGCTGGATCAAGATAACGCTCCTCAAGGTGCTCCGGAGCTGCCCAAGCGTCTGGTGCGTTCCTTTGCAACTATTTTAGCCTCTTCTAATTTAAAGTCGGTCAGTCCGAGTTAGCGTATGTTGAAGTTCATCCGGCCGATGTTCCCCACGCTTGTCGAGGTGCCGCCGACAGGGGACAACTGGATTCACGAAATCAAATATGACGGCTATCGTACCCAGGTGATTGTTGAGGACGGCAAGGCCAGAGCGATCACGCGAAGGGGCTACGACTGGTCATCGACGTACAAGACGATTGTCGAGGCGGCGGCAACCATTCCGAAGTCGGCAATCATCGACAGCGAGGCAATCGTCCTTAACGAGAAAGGCGTGTCGGATTTCCATTCGCTGCGGTCGGCGATGCGATGGGCGCCGGATCGGATCATCTTCGTTGCCTTCGATCTGCTGCACCATGACGGCATCGACCTGCGCCCCGAACCATTGCTGGCACGCCGGGAAAAGCTGCTCGAACTCGTCAGGCCTGCCAAGGGCGTGATCCAGTACAGCCACCATGTGCATGGCGGCGGGGATGACTTCTACGCCGCGGTTGACCGCATGGGCCTAGAGGGCATGGTGTCGAAGCGGCCTGACAGCGTCTATCGGTCAGGCGACACCGAAGCGTGGCTGAAAACGAAATGCTATGAGGAAGTCGACTTTGAAGTTGCAGGCGTGCAGCGAACGCCCAGTTCGGCTCCACTCGCCTTGATGGCAACCCGCGATGCGGAACGCCGCTACGTCGGCTCGGCAAACATCGCCCTGACCAAAGCCATGCGCGAACGCCTCTATGCCAAGGTGCAAGAGGGGAAAGGCGCGCCACCGAGGGGCGCCGACAAGCCCGATGCCGAATGGATCAAACCTGGCCTTGTCGGACGCGTGAAGACCCTCAAGCGCGAAAATAAACTACGCCACGCCACGCTGCGGGCGATCCGGGAGGCAAAGGCATGACGCATCGCCCACGATGCACATCTCGGGATCGACCGGTGCGGGGGTGGCCGGCGCCTGTGGCGGGTTTGTTGGGACGTTA
>NZ_RZQI01000029.1:0-16393 GCF_003998335.1 Mesorhizobium sp. M7A.F.Ca.CA.002.05.1.1
CACATATCCATTCGGTCGGCCTGGCGCGCGTCATTGCCGGTGCCGAACTCGTGTGGGTGCACAATCTCGGTCACAAGCCAGACTGGATCGCGACCGACCTGACCGTCGGCGCCATCGAGAAGGTCGCTGGCAAGAATATGGACCTGCCGGCGATGGCCAGGACCGTGGAGGCGCGCATCGCCGGCGACGCCTACGGCGCCGGCAGATGCGCCGATATCAAGGTACCGCAGGCCGAACTCGCGCCGACCTAAAGCGGGCCGCCTGAATCCGTTCAGAGGCGACACGCTTCAGGAATCTAGCGGCTGACTTGTGTGTCCGAACCGATATAGGCGATGCGCAGCATGTTGGTCGAACCCGGTGTCCGCAGCGGCACGCCCGCGGTGATGATGACGCGGTCGCCAGGCTTGCCGAAGCCTTCGTCGAAGGCGATGCGGCAGGCGCGATTGACCATGTCGTCGAGATCGACGGCGTCGGGTGAGACGACGCAATGCGTGCCCCACAAAAGCGACAGCCGCCGCGCCGTGTTGAGGATCGGCGACAGCGCGATAACAGGCACCTGCGGCCGCTCGCGGGCGGCGCGCAGGCCTGTGGTGCCCGATGCGGTGTAGGTGATGATCGCCGACAGCTTCAGCGTTTCGGCGATCTCGCGCGCGGCCAGCGAAATGGCGTCGGCGCCGGTCGCCTCCGGCTCGGAGCGCTGGGCGTTGATGATGCCGGCATAGGTCGGATCGGTTTCGACCTTGGTGGCGATACGGTTCATCATTGCCACAGCCTCGACGGGATAGGCACCCGCCGCCGATTCCGCCGACAGCATGATGGCATCGGCGCCTTCGAAGACGGCGATCGAAACATCGGACACTTCGGCGCGGGTCGGCACCGGTGCCGTGATCATCGATTCCAGCATCTGCGTTGCAACCACCACCGGCTTGCCGGCGCGGCGTGCGGCGCGCGTGATCTGCTTCTGGATGCCGGGCACCGCCTCGAGCGGCATCTCGACGCCGAGATCGCCGCGGGCGACCATCAGCGCGTCGGACAGTTCGATGATTTCGGCCAGCCGGGCGACAGCCTGCGGCTTCTCGATCTTGGCCATGATCAGCGCCCGCCCGCGTGCGATCTTGCGCGCTTCCGCCAGATCCTCCGGCCGTTGCACGAAGGACAGCGCCACCCAGTCGACGCCTGTGGCCAGCACGGCATCGAGGTCCTTGCGGTCCTTCTCGGTCAGCGCGCCGACCGGCAGATCGGTGTCGGGCAAGCTGACGCCTTTCTTGTCGGAAATCGTGGTGCCGGCGACGACGGTGCAGACGATCGACTTGCCGTCGCTCTTCACCGCCTTCAGCTCGAGCTTGCCATCGTCGATCAGCAGGCGATGGCCGGCTTCGACCGAGCTCAGGATTTCCGGATGCGGCAGATAGACCCTGGTCGAGGTGCCGGGCTCGGGATTGTCGTCGAGGGTGAAGGTCTGGCCTTGCGTCAGCACTTCCTTGCCATTGGCGAACTTGCCGACGCGCAGCTTTGGTCCTTGCAGGTCGGCCAGGATGCCGATCGGCCGGCCAACCGCTTCCTCGACAGCGCGGATGCGTCCGACCAGCGTGCGCATCAGTTCATGGTCGGTATGGCTCATATTGATGCGGAACACATCGGCGCCCGCTTCGAACAGTTTCTTCAGCATCTCCTCCGACGAGGAGGCCGGACCGATGGTGGCTAGGATCTTGACCTTGCGGCTACGTCTCATTGACTGTTTGTTCCCGGGGCGGCTGGAGCGCCTCCCGTTGTGGACTCATCGGTCAGCTGGACCATCCAGCTTGCCTGTTCGCCCGTGTCATATTCCTGGAATCCGGCGCGCTGGAAGCCCCGGGCAACGCAGTCGGTCACGCCTGCGATCTTGAACTCTTTTTCAGCCACGCACATGTTGATCGGGCCGTCCCAGCGTCCGCCGCGTTCGGCGTCTTCTGCATAAAGATAGTAAAACCTTGATGACAGCGGCCCTTCGATCAGCGTCTTGCAGCTCGATCCCTCGATGTGCCACCAGCCTTCGGTGATCCAGCCGGCCTTGGCGCGATAGCCGATGCCGACGCCGACCAGGTTCTGCGTGGCGTTGCAGACGCGGAAATCGGCACGCGCCGGCGAAGCCACGACCATGGCCGACAGGCCCATGGCAAGAGTGAGGAGCGGCATGGCAAAGGCAGAGCGCATGCGCTGCCCGCCGGCGGAACTCATCCGAAAACCCCTCAAAAACCACATCAGCATCTCTCTGCGCCCCTTTTCGGAAAAGTCCGGGCGCATGTCAACGCACCGTTTTGTCCAATTCCAATCGATTTAGAAAGGCTCCGGCGCACAATTCGCCGACGTGTGCCAGATTTCCCGGGAAACCTTGGCCAAACAACGGCATTGCGCAAGCGTCGTCTTCGTGGAATGACGATAGCACCCTCCCCGGAAGCCCGCGAACAGACCATTTCCCGCCAATGACCCGATCCACAGTTTTCGCGCCTTTCGACATCATCGAGGGCGACCGCAAGCGAGGCATCGTGCTGTTGGGCGATCATGCCCGTCGCGACCTGCCCGACGACTACGGCAGCCTCGGCCTGCCCTCGGCCGAGTTCGACCGGCACATCGCCTATGACATCGGCGTCGAGGCGGTGACGCGCGAACTGGCTGCCCTGCTCGGCGTGCCGGCGGTGCTCGCCAATTTTTCGCGACTGCTGATCGATCCCAATCGCGGCGAAGACGATCCGACGCTCATTCGCCAGCTTTATGACGGCACTGTCGTACCTGGGAATTACCCCATTACTGCCGATGAGCGCGAGAGGCGGCTCGACGGGTTCTACCGGCCCTATCACGACGCCGTCGGCGCCATGATCGCATCGGTCGCACAGGCTTCCGCCCAGACGCCCTTCATCTTTTCGGTGCATTCCTTCACCCCGGCCATGCAAGGAATCCAGCGTCCTTGGCACGTCGGCATCCTGTGGGACCTCGACGACCGCGTGGCGCGGCCGTTGATAGACATGCTGGCGCAGGACAGGAACCTCGTCGTCGGCGACAACGAACCCTATGACGGCGCGCTGCGCGGCGACACCATGTACAAGCATGCCATCGTCAACGGCTTCGCCCATGCGCTGATCGAGATCCGACAGGATCTGATATCGGACCAGAAGGGCGCGCTCGCCTGGGCCGAACGGTTGGCGCCGATCGTTGACGCGATCGACCGCCGTCCCGATATACATGTGGTGAAGATGTTCGGCTCGCGCACCGGGCCGCTATGACGGAGGTTTCGATGACCGAACTCAGCGACGAGCAGCAACGCGATTTCGAAGCGGCCGCCTTCCGCCGGCTGGTCGAGCATCTGCGCGAGCGCAACGATGTGCAGAACATCGACCTGATGAATCTTGCCGGCTTCTGCCGCAACTGCCTGTCGAACTGGTATCGCGAGGCAGCCAATGCCGAGGGCGTCGATCTCACCAAGGATCAGTCACGCGAGATCGTCTACGGCATGCCTTATGGGGAATGGCAGGCGCTGAACCAGACCGAGGCCTCCGACGCCAAGAAGGCCGAATTCGAGGCAAGGCGCCCCCAGGACCATTGACGCCGTCGCCCCAGCGATCGCTTAAGGCTATGTTTGGCCCAAAATGCTTCCCGAAAGAGCCTTGACTGAAAATTGAATCGATCTAATTTGCCGCGCGAAGCCATTTTCAGCGGGATTCGCCTCATGAACGCGTCAATTGCCAAGCTGACTGCCATTCGCGGACGATGGGCGCTCGCGGCCATTTTTCTCGCCAACGGCTTCCTGACGGGCAGCTGGGCGCCGCAGATCCCGGTGTTCCTGACCCGGCTGGAGATTTCGAAGTTCACGCTCGGCCTGCTGATTCTCTTATTCGGCGTCGGTGCCGTCGTCGCGATGACCTGGTGCGGCCATTTGATCTCCAGACATGGCTCGCGCACCGTACTGCGCTGGTTCGCCCTGTGCGGCAGCCTCGGTCTGATGGTCGTGGCGCTGGCGCCCAACGTACCGCTGGCGGCCGCGGCCATGATCATCTTCGGCGGCTCGATCGGTGGCATGGACGTTGCCATGAATGCCAATGCCGTGGTGGTCGAACGGCGGCTCTCCCGCGCCGTCATGTCGTCCTCGCACGGCTTCTGGAGTCTCGGCGGCTTCGCCGGCGGCGGCCTCGGCGGCTTTGCCATCCAGCACTACGGCCACCTCGCCCACGCGGCGGCGGTAACGGTGTTTGCCTCCGGGGTGATCGCGGTGGCCGTTCGCCATCTCCTCACCGAAGACAGACCGCAGGCGGCAGAGCACCACAAATTCGCACTGCCGGCAAACCCGCTGGTTTATCTGATCGGACTGATGGCGCTGCTGGCGATGATCTCCGAAGGCGCGGTGCTCGACTGGGCAGCCCTGTATCTGCGCCAGGAGCTCGGCGCCGATCTTGCCGTTGCCGGCCTCGCCTACGCCGGATTTTCGGGCGTCATGGCGGTTACGCGGTTCTTCGGCGACGGCATACGCAATCGCTTCGGCGCGGTGACGACGCTTCGCGTGTCGGCCCTCGTAGCCGCGGTCGGCATGCTGGTGGCTGGCCTGGCGCCCTCGCCCTGGCTCGCCATTGCAGCCTTTGCCTTTTGCGGCTTCGGCATCGCCAATATGGTGCCGATCATCTTTTCGGCCGGCGGCAACCAGGAAGGCATGTCTTCTGGCACCGGCATGAGCGTGGTCACCACTATCGGATACTGTGGCATACTGGTGGCGCCGTCGGCGATCGGCTTCGTTGCCGAGCACTCCAGCTTTGGCCCGATCTTCATCACCATGTCGGGACTGCTGATCATCGTGTTGCTGATGGCCGGGCTCGCTCACCGCGCCGAATTCGCGCCAGCACCCGCCGAATAGCGTTTCAGCTCCTCGTGGAGAAAATCCACCACCCGGCGGATGCGCACGCTGGTACGCACGTCGCGATGCATCGCTAGCCACACCGGCAGAACTGGCAGCGGCAGATCTGGCAGAACCTTCTCTATCAAAGGATCCCTGTCGGCCAGCGGCTCCTGACCGAGGCCGATGCCGTTTCCCGCCCGCACCGCTTCCCACAAAACGATCTGGTTGTCGGCCCTGAAGCGGAAGCTGCTCCGGGTGACGGGGATGCCATGCTGGGTAAAGCCCCTGATGATCTCGTCGCCGCGGTCGAAGCCGACCAGGTCGTGGTCGACAAGATCGGCAGGCTTCAGCGGACGGCCGCGCCTGTCGAGATAGGATTTGGCCGCGCAGGCGCAGAGCTCGATATCGCAGACCCTGCGTGCCATCAGCTCGTTCTGCGACGGCTTGACCATGCGGATGGCGATGTCGGCATCCCGACGCAGCAGGTTCTCGACCTGGTTGGAGGCGACGATCTCGACCTCGATGCCGGGCTCCTCGATCCCCAGCCGCATCGTCATCTCAGGCAGGACATAGGCCGCCACCACCTCGCTGGCGGCGATGCGCACCGTGCCTTCGATGGCCTCGACCGAACCCAGCGCCAGCAGTGAGAAGGCGCTTGCCTGCTCACTGACCGCCTTGCCGCGTTCGAACAGCGTGCTGCCGGCCTCCGTCAGTTCGTAGCCGTGCCGTCCTCGACGGAACAGTGTGACGCCGAGTGCCCGTTCCAACTCGCCGATGTGACGGCCAAGCGTCGGCTGGCTGGCCGAAAGCTTTCGCGCGGCGGCCGACAGGCTGCCGGATTCCGCCACGGCGACAAAGCTCTTGATCAGGTTCCAGTCGATTTCAGCCATTCATTTATGAATATCAGAACGCCATCTGTAGTCAATTTCCATTCGCGTTCAGAGCGACCATATTCCGGCTGCAGACACCAACACGGACTGCAAACACCACCAGGAGAACTCAGATGAACAAGATCGCTCTCACCACCGCCGCCATCCTCATTTCCGTCAGCGCCGCCTTTGCCGGCAGCGACAAGTTTGGGTCGAACGACGCCAGCCGGCCGGCTGTCACCAGCACCGACAACACGACCACCGCTTCGATCCACAACCCGGATGCGGCCGTCCGGCAGCCGGTCACGCAAGGCAGCAACCGCGACCTCTTCGGCAGCCGCTGATCTCGATCGCGCTTGTCGCTGATCCCGATCGCGCCTTGCGACCGACCACGCAAATCCCAACCCCGGAGTGCTTCCAATGACCAGTATCGCAATTCTCGGTGCCAATGGCCGGCTCGGCCGCGTGGTCGCCAAGGCCTTCATCGACGCGGGCTACGAGGTCCGCGCCGTCACCCGCAACGGCAAGGTGCCGGCCGAACTCAAAGGCGCCACAGCCGTTGCCGGTGACGCGCTCGACCGCGAGGCCCTCATCCGCGTCACGCAAGGTGTCGACATCATCTTCAACGGCCTCAACCCGATCTACACCGAATGGGCCAAGTGCCTGCCGATCGCCGAGAATGTCATGGCCGCTTGCCGTGCCAACAACGCACTGCATCTCTTTCCCGGGACCGTATACAATTACGGGTCGCCGATGCCGGAGGTGATCACGGAAGACACGCCGTTCCGCCCGACGACCGAGAAGGGGCGCATCCGCGTCGCCATGGAGGACCTGTTTCACCGCGAGGCCGAAGCGCGCCGCGTCCGCACCATTATTTTGCGGGCCGGCGATTTCTTCGGCGGCACCGGCAGCGGCTCGTGGTTCGACCTGGTCGTCGCCGCCAAAATCAACAAGGGTGTCTATACGGCGCCCGGCCCGGTCGACCTCGTGCATGAATGGGCCTACCTGCCGGATCTGGCCAGGGCTTTCGTCGGACTGGCGCAGAACCTGGACAAGCTCGGCGCCTATGAAGCCCTCAACTTCCCGGGCCATCCCGTCACCGACCTGGAGATCAAGGCGGCCGCGGAGAAGGCGCTTGGACGCCCGCTCAAGATGACCTCGATGGCGTGGTGGGTGCTGCGCGCCGGCAGCCCGTTCGTGGCGATGTGGCGTGAGATCGTGTCGATGTCCTATCTGCGCTTCGAACCGCACCAACTGGCGTCGGCAAGGCTGGAAGGCATCATCGGCGCGATCCCGCACACGCCGCTGGATCAGGCCGTCACTGAAGCTCTCGGGGATATCGGCATTGCCACCGTGACCGGCGTTGCGAAAGCTGCCTGACCTCCGCGATGGCGGGCGATACTCCTCCGCACATTAACAATCTCCGCAGACTGAGAGGGCGCCTCAGAGCCGTCCCATCAACAGCAGCACCATAAGCACCACCAGCACCACGCCGACAATACCCGAGGGCCCATAGCCCCAGGAGCGCGAATGCGGCCAGGCCGGCACCGCGCCGATGAGGATAAGGACCAGGACGATGATGACTATGGTGGTGATCGGCATGAGAACCCCGCAATTCGACTTTTCGCCTAAGAACAATGCAAAAGGCCGCCCGGTTGTTCCGGGCGGCCTTTGCCGGTCAAATCGGCAATGATCTATTCGGCGGCTTTCGGAAAGGCGATATCCGGCCCGGCTCCGGCATCCCGCCCTGGCGCATCGGTCGATGAAATCTCGACCTTGCCGCGCCGGAACAGACGGCTGATCAAGCCGCGCCGTGCGCCCGGCTTGACCTTGGCGCGGGTGAACACCATCAGCATCGACGGCGTCACCACCAGCGTCAGCACCGTGGCGAAGGACAGGCCGAAGACGATCGCCGAGGACAGCGAAATCCACCATTGCGTCGACGGCGCGTTGATCGTCGTCTCGTGATGGAAGATTTCCAGCCCGAGGCCGAAGGCGATCGGCAGCACGCCGAGAATGGCCGACACAGCCGTCAGCACGACCGGGCGGGCGCGCTCGCGGCAAGTCTGCAGCACCGCCTCGACCTTGTCCCAGCCTTCTTCACGCAGCCGGTCATAGGTGTCGATCAGCACGATGTTGTTGTTCACCACCACGCCGGCCAGAGCGATGACGCCGATGCCCGACATGACGATGCCGAACGTCTCGCCGGTTATCAGCAGCCCGAGGAACACGCCGATCGTCGCCATGACCACGCAGGACAGCACCAGCCAGACGCTGGTGAACTTGTTGAACTGCGCCAGAAGCACCAGGAAGATCAGGAAGATCGCCGCCCCGAAGGCCTTGCTGAGGAAGGCGCTGGCTTCGGCGCTGTCCTCGTTCGAACCGGCCAGCTTCCAGCGGATGCCGCTGCCGAGATCCATGTCGGAGACGGCCTTGGTGACCTGCTCCTGCACAGCCGCGACCTGAGCGCCGGCGGCGACGTTGGCCTGGACGACCACCGTACGCGCGCCGTCGATGCGGTTGAGGATGCCGACCGTCGGCTCCGGCTTGCGCACGACGAAGTTCGAGATCGGCACCGAGCCTTGTGAGGTCTGCACCCTGAGTTCGTCGAGCGTCGACAGCGTGCGCCGGTCTTCGGGCAGCCGCAGCCTTATGTCGACCGCGTCGTCGGCTCCGGCAGGCCGGTATTCCGAGAGTTTCAGCCCGTTGGTCACCAGTTGCACCACCGTCCCGACCGAGGTTGGGCTGATGCCGTACTGCGCCGCCTTGGCACGATCGACCTCGAGCGCCCAGTCGACACCGGGCGGCGGCAGGCCGTCGGAAATATCGATGACGCCGGGCACCTTGCCGATGCGCGCCGCGACCTCACGGGCCTTGTCGTCGAGCCCCTTGGGGTCGACGGCCGAAAGCCTGATCTGGATCGGCTTGCCGGTCGGCGGACCGGCTTCCGGCACGCGCACCTCGACATCGACGCCGGGAATGCCGGCCATGACGCCGCGCAGATCGTCCAGGATGTGGTTCGCCGACTTGCGCTCGCGCCAGTCGATAAATTCGTACTGGATGACGCCGACGACGTCTTCGGGAATATCCTGGCCGCCGCCTTGCGTCTTGCCGACGCGGGTGTAGACCGACTTCACACCCGGCCAGCCGAGCAGCCTGTCTTCCGCGATCTTGGTCGCGGTATCCATTTCGGCCAGCGAAAGATTGCCGCGCGCATGCACGTAGAGCAGGCCATAATCCGGCTCGACATTCGGGAAGAACTCGACGCCGGCGCCGTATTTCGAATAGGCAAAGCCGACGCCGAACAAGAGCGCGACGGTCAGCACCAGCACGGTGATGGGGAAGCGCACCGCCTGCTTGACGATCGCCATGTACCAGCCGTCGCGATTGTCATCCTCATGATGCGGCGGCGCCTTGGCGAAGATCGCACCCAGCGTCGGCGCGAAGACAAGCGCGTAGAGCATCGAGGCCGATAGCGTGACGATCAGCGTGATCGGCATGTACTTCATGAAGTCGCCGATGATGCCCGGCCAGAACAGCAGCGGCGAGAAGGCGGCGATGCGCGTCATCGTCGCGGCGATGACCGGACCGGCCATGCGCTTGGCGGCGAGCGCGAAGGCTTCCTCCTTCGGCATGCCTTCGCTCATCCGTCGTTCGGCGAACTCGGTGACGATGATCGCATCGTCGACCAGCATGCCGACGGCCAGGATCAGGCTGAACAGCACGATCATGTTGATCGTGTAGCCCATCATCGCCAGCAGCAGGATGCCGATCAGGAAGGACGACGGAATCGCAAGCCCGATGAGCAGCGAGGCGCGGCCGGACAGCGCGTAGAGGATGACGATGAACACCAGGATGACGGCGATCATCACATGGTTCTGCAGGTCGCCGAGCAGCTGGTTGACGAAGACCGACTTGTCCTGCGTGTAGGTGACGTTCATGCCCTCGGGCATCGACTTGACAAACTCGTCGGACACCGTTCGCACCTTGGCGATGGTGTCGATCAGGTTGGAGCCGATGCGCTTCTTGACTTCGATGGCGATGGCCGGCTTGCCGTTGAGACGGGTCACCGTCTCGGCATCCTTGAAGGTCGAACGGATCGTCGCGATGTCCTTGGCCTGCACCACGGCATTGGGGCCGGCGACCACCGGCAGTGCGGCGACATCCTCCGGCGTTTCGATCAGCGACGGTACCTTGACGGCGTATTTGCCCTCCGAGCCTTCGATATTGCCGGCGGCGACCAGGCTGTTGGAGTTGCCGACCGCACCGATCAGTTGATCGAGTTGCAGCCCATAGGAAGACAGCTTCATCGGATCGATGACGACCTCGACGAGATCGTCGCGCGCACCCTGCAGCGAGCCCTCGAGAACACCGGGAACCTCCTCGATGCGGTCGCGCAGTTCACGCGCGGCGGCGGTCAGCACGCGTTCAGGCAGATTTCCCGAGAGGGTGACGACGAGCACGGGAAATTCGGAAATGTTGACTTCGGTGACGACAGGTTCTTCCGCCGCCTGCGGCAGGTCGGCCTTGGCGTCCTGCACCTTGCTGCGCGTGTCCTGCAGCGCGGTGGCCAGATTGGTCTGCGGCTGGAATTCGACCAGCACGTAGCCGCCGCCCTGGAAAGCGGCCGAACGCATCTCCTTGAGGCCCTTCAGGCTTTTCAGCTTGCTTTCCATCGGCCGCAGCAGAAGCCGCTCCGAATCCTCGGGCGAAATGCCCTGGTAGATCAGGCTGACATACATCATCGGAATCGGAACGTCGGGCTCCGCTTCCTTTGGCGTCGCCTGATATGCGACCCAGCCCGCCAGCAGAAGGAAGACGAGGACCGAAATGGTCAGGCGGGCATTGTTGATTGCGAGTCTGACGATATCCATGGCTAACGCCTGTTCTTGAATTTTCACGAGCTGCGTCGCAGCCGATTGTCCCCGCCCAGGGCTAGTCCGTCGCGATCTCTTGCTACTGCGTGCCGGCCGTCGCTTCGCCGAGCAGCTTCTTGATGATCGCTTGGTCGGCCTCGACCGGATTGACCAGATCGCCTTCCTTCACCAGTTCCTGGCCGGCGACGATGATGCGGGCGTCGGCCGGTATGCCGCCGAGGACGAGGCCTGTCGGCGTGTCGTCGACGAGGTCGATGGGGAAGAACGCCACCTTGTTGTCCTTGCTCACGGCACGGATGCCGAGGTCGCCCTTGTCGCCGAGCGTCACAACCGAGCGCGGCAGCAGCACCGCGTCGGTCGGCTGTGCGTTGAGCGCGATTTCCGCCGTCATGCCGGCCGGCACGGAGCCGTCGGCATTGGGGACGGCAACCTCGACGCGGAAGGTGCGGGTCGCCGACGAGGCGTCGCGGCTGATGTAGCGCACGGTGCCTTGGACGGTCTGGCCGCTGACCAGCCGTATGGTGGCCTTGTCGCCGAGCTTGAGGTAGCCGAGATCGCGCTCGCTGACTTCGCCGCGAGCAATCACCGGATCGAGCTTGAGGATGGTCGCCACCTCGCCGCCTTGCATGATGGAGCTGCCAAGTTCCACCGGCACCCGGTCGATAACGCCGTCGAAAGGCGCCTTCACCTCGTTGCGGTCGAGTTCGGCCTGTGCCGTTTCCAGTTGCGACTGCGCCGAGGTCAGGTTCGAGCGCGCGGTGTCGAGCTGCAGCTTCGGCAGATTGCCTGATTTCATCAGCCGCAAGGCTGCGTCCAGCTCGGCCTGACGCTGCACCACCAATTGCTTGGCGTTGTCGACCATCGAGATCTTTTCTTCCGCCGCAAGCATCAGCACCAGATCCCCCGTCTTGACGTGATCGCCTTGCTTGACAGGCAGCTTGTCGATGACACCGGCGACGCGCGTCGCCAGCACCGCCCGCTTGTCGGCTTCGGTCAGCCCGGAAATGCGGATGGCGCGTGCATAGGTCTTGCGTGGCGGCGTCACCACAGCGACCGTGCGCAGCGGTGCCTTCGGCTCGGCTTCCGCCTGCTTCGGCTTCGCCGCATCGGGCGCCTTGGCCTGTTCGGCTTCGGCTGCCTTGGCTTTGTTGGCGGCTACGCTGCCGACTGACGAAAACTCGCCTGTCGCCATCCACGCCGCGAAACCAATGAGCACAACAACGGCTGCAAGCTTGTGAAACCTGATTCTCATCGTCGTTTTTTCCACTGCGGGTTCGGCCAGCGTCCTCATAACGCGGGCGCGTCGCCGATATGGGTGCGCGCCGGGCCGTGTTCAATTTGCCGTGATCGGCGAAGCGCGCTTCTACATCAAAGTTGCACCGCAATATAGTCTGAAAGTTGCAAGATCATTGCGCCACCGGGCAAGATGCGCCCGCCGCCGCCCAGTTTTCGATCGCTTGATAGGTCGCTTCGGCGGAGCCCGGAGCCGGTTCACGACCCGATCCCGGCGCCCAGCCCCAGGCGACCAGTCTGTCGTCGCGAACATGCACCGCGATGTCCTTCAAGCTGCGGTTGCCATTGCGCAAGGGATCCTTGATCTGGGCGCAGATTTCGGCCGAGGACTTGCCGAACCAGGCCATCTCGGCTGGCGCCAGATGCCAGTTCTCGGCCCCGGGCGGCCCGTGCAATGCCTTGGAATTGCTGGAGAAATGGCAAGTCATGCAACGCAGGCCCGGACTGCCGAAGCCCGGCCCGTCAGCACCGCGCTGGACATTGAAGGCGTGCACGCGCGTGCCGCCGTAATGCGCACCCGACCAGCGCGGTCGCTCGTCCGCGACATGACAGTCAGCGCAGCGCGGATGCGAGAACACCGCATAGACCTTGTCCCATTCGGACAGGGCTTTTGCTGTGTCGACTGCCACCGGCGCCGGCGTCTGGCTCTCTTGCGCGATCGCAAACGGTGCTGCGAGCACAAGCATGGCAGCAGGCGTCAGCATGATGACGAGCTTCTTCATGCGAAGGCTACCGCTTTCGACAGCGGCAGCGTGCGGATGCGCTTTCCGGTGAGCGCGAAGATGGCGTTGGCGAGCGCCGGAGCCGCCGGCGGTGTGCCGACCTCGCCGAGGCCGCCCATCCTGTGGAAGTTTTCCAGGATGGCAACTTCGAATACCGGGCACTGGAAGATCCGCATGGCGTCGAAATCGTGGAAGTTCGACTGTTCGACCATGCCGTCGGCGAAGGTGATTTCCTGCCCCATCGCCGCCGAAAGACCGTAGATGGCCGCCGAGATCAACTGCGCCTCGATGATGCCGGGATCGAGCGCGGTGCCGACATCGGCGGCGATCCACACCTTCTCGATACGGATTCCGGCCGGCGTGTCCGCCACCTGGACGATCTCGCCGACCCAACTGCCGAAGGACAGGGTGAAGGCCATACCCCTGGCCTTGCCGGCGGGCAGCGCCTCACCCCATTTCGCCATCGCGGCGACTTTCTCCACCACCTTCACCGCCGAAGGATAGGCAGCCATCAGTCTCTTGCGCATCTCGACCGGATCGATTTTCCCGGCGACGGCGATCTCGTCCATGAAGCCCTCATGGAAGAAGCCGTTGACCGAACTGCCGACCGAGCGCCAGGAGCCGACGGGGATGGAGACCGGCGCCGCGACACCGCTGACCCGGTAATTCGGGATGGTGTAGGGCTGGTCATAGGCGCCGTCGACGATGCTCTTGTCGGGACCGAGCGGCGATATCGAGGGAAACAGCCGGCGCAGCATGCCGGCAATCACCGATGGCGAGGCCATCCTCATGTCGAGCGCGACCGGCATGCCATCGTCGCCGAGCCGCGCCTGGAACTTGCCGATAGCGGCCGGCCGGTAGGCGTCGTGGCGCATGTCTTCTTCACGCGTCCAGGTCACCTTGACCGGACGCCCGCCCGTCTCCCTGGCCATCAGCGCGGCGCACAGTGCGTAATCCACCTCGACGCGCCGGCCGAAACCGCCGCCCATGAAGGTGGTGTGCACATTGATCTTGTCCTGCCCGATGCCGACCGCGTTGGCGCAAAGCTGCCGCACCAGGGTCGGCGCCTGGTTGCCGCACCAGATGTCGAGCACGCCGTCCCTGAGCTGCGCCGTGGCGTTCATCGGCTCCATCGTCGCATGCGCCAGATAGGGCACGGCATAGTCGGCCTCGACGATCCTTTCACGCGGCGCGTCGGCAAAGGCGGTGTCGACGTCGCCATTGTCGCGCATCACCGAGCCCTTGGTGCCGAGCGCCTGCTTCACGACATCGGATATGCCGGCGCTGCTGAGCGGATATTCGGGATCGGCCCACTGGGCGTCGATCGCCTCGGCGGCCTTGAACGCCGCCCATGTGTTGTCGGCGATGATGCCGAAGCCATGGCCGTAATTCGTCTCGAGCGGCACGATCTTGATCACGCCGGGCATTTTTTCGGCCCTGGAAAGGTCCGCCTTGACCGGCTTGGCCCAGAAGCGCGGGCTCATCTTGACAGTGCCGTAGACCATGTCCGGCAGCCTGACATCGATGCCGAAGATCGGCGCCCCGGTCACCTTGGCCAGCATGTCGATGCGCTTCTGCGGTTTTCCCAGCAGTTTCCAGTCGGCCCGGTCCTTGAGCCTGACTTCGGCCGGCGACGCCATCGCGGCGGCGGCCGCGGCGACCGCGCCATAGGTCAGCGACTTGCCCGACGCCTTGTGCAGGATCGAACCGTCGGCCGTTTCCAGATCGGCTGCGGCAACACCCAGTTCTTGCGCCGCAGCCGCGATCAGCATCTGCCGGGCAGCGGCACCCGCTTGCCGCATCTTGTCAAAACCATCGCGTGTCGAAGCCGAACCGCCGGTGCCCTGCAGGGCAAGGAACTTGCCGGCCACGCCGAGACCCGAGCGCACCGCCTGCGCGGTCATGCTCTCGTCGAAGAAGGCGAACGGACCGCCCTCCTCGAGGATCGCGGCGTTGTAGTAGGCATGGGATGCTGGTCCATGCTCGACCTTGACCCGGTCAAGGCCGACATCGAGCTCTTCGGCGACCATGGCGGCAAGCGTCGTCGAGATGCCTTGCCCCATCTCGGCGCGCGGCGCGACGATGGTGATGGTGTTGTCGGCGCCGATCTTCACATAGGGGTTGAACGTCGCCTCGCCCTTGCCGAGTTCGGCCTCGAGCGGGTTCGGAAAAGGCTTGCGATAGTAGTAATAGCCGACGGCAACGCCGCCCGCGACGGCGGCAGCGCCGATCAGAAACGTGCGGCGGGCGATCTTTCCGACACTGGCCATGGTCAGAGACCCGCCGTCTTGAGCGCCGCGGCCTTCTTGATGGCCGAGCGGATTTTGGGATAGGTGCCGCAGCGGCAGAGATTGCCGCCCATGGCATTGTCGATGTCGGCATCGCTTGGGTTGGCGACTTCGTCGAGCAGCGCCACCGCGCTCATGATCTGGCCGGCCTGGCAGTAGCCGCATTGCGCGACCTGTTCCTCCAGCCATGCCTGCTGCACCGGATGCAGCTTCCCCGCCGTGCCGATGCCTTCAATGGTCGTGATAGCGCCGCTGACCTGCCCAACCGGGAGCGAGCAGGAACGCACCGGCTGACCGTCGACATGAACTGTGCAGGCGCCGCAGGCGGCGATGCCGCAGCCGAATTTCGGCCCTGTCTTGCCAATGAGATCGCGCAGCGCCCACAGCAGCGGCATGTCAGGATCGGCATCGATATCGAAAGACTGACCGTCGACGGTAAGGCGCATGGGGATACCCTTTGTTGTCGTCCACTGCCAAGGCGAAGCGTCCTCTCGACCGTTTCGCTCCGATACAGATTGACAAATTTCGTCATTTTGTCAAATAGGATTTTGCAGGATAGAATTGCTCCATGAACCGGATCGAAGACATCGCCGCCACAGATCCCAAACGCGTCCGCATCCTGGATGGCGCGATGAAGGTGTTTTTGGCCTATGGCTTCACTCGCACCACCATGGACGACATCGCCCGCGCCGCAGACATGTCGCGTCCGGCGCTCTATCTCCTGTTCAAGAACAAGACCGACATTTTCCGCGCCATCGCCATGATGATCCTGTCACGCTCGGTCGAGGCGGCAAAGATTGCCCTATCCGGCGACGGCCCTTTCACCGAGCGCATGATGCGGGCCATCGACGAGGCATTCATCTCGATGATGGGCGCGGTCGTTGCTTCGCCGCACGGCGCCGAATTGCTGGACATGAAATCGAGCCTTGGCGATCTGGTAGGCTGCTGGCGCGGCGGGCTTGGCCAACACATCGGCACCGCGATAGAGCGCGAGGCAGCCAGGAACGGCGTCGACCTGGCGGCCAGAGGCCTGTCGGCGCAACTGCTTGCCGACATGCTGCTCGACGGGCTGGAAGGCATGAAGGCGCGGATCAGAGATCCGGAGGGACAGCGGCAGGCGGCCGCTGCCCTGATCAGGGTGATCGACCTGACCTTGAAGGCATGATTGCGGACCAATCGATGCACATTGATTGGTCGCTCAGGCGCGCCGGCGCTCTGCCTCCGGGTTCTTGCGCGCCGCAAGAAATTCCTTGACCCGCCGGCCAGGTGCCGGACCGCGCACCGGCTTGAAGCCGTCATCGAGTTCGCCGGAGAGATCGAGCGTCGGTCGCTTGCCGACGGCCTCGTAATTCTCTTCCAGCCAGTCGCTGGCGGCGGTGCGGCCGAGATCACGCAGGTAGGTCAGAAACGCCCATTCGGCGTTGACCTTCGAGGACGCCGACAGGTCCTTGAACGCCTCGTCGGCATCGATGCGGTGCATGCG